>NZ_JBFAIN010000034.1:55248-91570 GCF_040654735.1 Saccharopolyspora sp. NPDC050642
GCCCGGCGCTGAGCCGCAGCGGGCGGAGCGCTGGGACACCGCGCCGGTCGAGCGCCGGGTGCTCGGCGTCGTGCGAACCCTGACGACGCTGGATCGCCTGCTGGACGTGCTCCCGGTGCTCGCCGACGACATGCGGGTGGAGACGCGCTTCGCGGTGGCGGCGGGCTCGGAGTTCGCCGCGAACCTCGCCGACCAGCTGCACCGCTCGCAGGCCCGGGTCGCGGACTGGGAACAGGCCGTCGGCGAGGACTTCGACCTCGCGATCTCGCCGAGCGGCAACGGCCGGCTGCACGAGCTGGAGATACCGGTGCTGACGCTGCCGCACGGCGCCGGGCACCACAAGCTCCGCGCCACGGAATCCGGTGTGGCGGAGGAAGTTTCGGGCCTGTCCGCCGCTCAGCTGATGCACGAGGGCCGGGTGGTTCCGGCGGTCGTCGGCCTCTCCCACCCGAGCCAGCTGGTCGCACTGCGGCGCGACTGCCCGGAGGCGGTCCCGCGCGCCGAGGTGATCGGCGATCCCTGCTTCGCGCGGCTGCAGGTCAGCCTGCCGATGCGCGAGCACTACCGCGCGGCCCTCGGCACCGGCAGCCGAAAACTCGTGGTCCTCGCCTCGACCTGGGGCCCGCATTCGCTGTTCGGCAGGCAGGGCGGGCTGGCCCGGGATCTGGTCGCCGCGTTGCCCGCCGACTACCAGGTCGCGCTGGTGCTGCACCCGAACATCTGGAGCAGGCACGAGGGCCTGCAGATCCGGACCTGGTTGCAGACCGCCCTGCGCGACGGGCTCGTTCTGGTGCCCAGGCTGCGCAAGTGGCAGGCCGCGCTGATCGCTGCGGACGTCGTGATCTCGGATCACGGCTCGCTGTCGTGCTACGCCGCAGCGCTGGGAAAACCGCTGCTGCTAGCGGCTTTCGGCACCGACGAGGTGGTGCCCGGCTCCCCGATGGCGCTGCTGGGCGAGCGGGCGAAGCGCCTCGACCCGACCGGAGACGTGCGAGCGCAGATCGACGCGGCACGGCCGGTCCCCGACCACCAGCAGCTCGCGGACCTGGCCTTCCAAGACCGCGCCTGCGAACGGCTGCGCAGCCTGATCTACCGGCAGCTGGACCTCCCGGAGCCGCCGTGGCCTGCCCGGCCGGCGCCGGTGGACCTGTTCAGTCCCGGCTGACGCACCTCACCCGTCACCGAGCTTGCGGGCCACCCGCTCCGCCTTCGGGCTCTCCGCCTGCTCGTAGATCTCCAGCGCTTCCGCCAGGCATTCCCGCGAACCCGGCTGCCCGGTCGCGGTGAGCGAGTCGGCGAGCAGCTCCAACGGCTCGGCGAGGTCGAAGGAGGCCTGCCGTTCCCGCGTCGCGGCGATGACCTCGCGCAGCACCGAAACGGCCTGCTCGTGCTGCCCGAGCGCCTGGTGCGCCCGAGCCGTCGCGACACCGATCCGGCCGGGAGTCCGCTTGTCCTCGGGGAATTCCGCGAGCCGGTCCAGGGCGGTCCGCAGCACGGCCAGAGCCTCATCGTGCCGGCCGAGCCCGGACAGCGACTTGCCCATCAGGTATTCCTGCAGCGCCATGCCGCGACGCCGCCCGAGCTCCTCGTTGAGCCGCCGCGCCCGCTCGAAGTTCCCGATGGCCTCGGCGAATTCGTCGCGCGCGTGCAGCACCTTGCCCTGGAACTCCAGCGCGGAGGCCAGGATTCGCCGGTGCCCGGCCTGCTCGGCCGCGGCAACCGCCTTCGCGCACTCCTCGTGCGCCTCGTCGAGTTCGCCGCACTCCATGAGCAGCTGACCGCGCAGGCTCCGCATCCGCGCTTCCGCAACGGGGTCCTCGATCGCCGCCGCGGACTCGATGGCCGATGCCAGCGCCGGCAACGTGTCGGAGTAGTGCTTGTGCTGGTTGTGCAACGCCCACAGTGGACCGTCGCAGAGCGCGATCACGTCGACGTGCAAATCACTTTCGCGGGCCAGTCGCACCATTCCGAGGATGTTGACGCGCTCGCGCTCCAACCATTCCAGCGCTTCTTCCCGCGTGCCGAACGGGTTCTCCCCGTCGACCTCGTCGTCCACGACGCGGAGCCGGCTGGGTTCCATCACCATCCGATCGGCGAACGCGCCCTGCCGCCGGTACCACCCGACAAGGCGCCGCAACGCGTCGTCGCCCTGCCGCGCGGCGTCTAGCTTCTCCGCAGCTTCGCTAGGAGTTTCGGAGGCGTGCTCGCGGACGAGGTCGTGAAGGAAGTACTGATCCTGATCGTTCTTTTCCACCAGACAAGTCCTGTGCAGTTCGTCGAGACGGAGTTCGGCATCGATCTCAGCGAGATCGGCTAACGCCGCCACCGCCCCCGCCGAGAACACCGGCCCGGGGAACACCCCCAGCCACGGATAAAGCTCCGCTTCGGCCCTGGAGAGCTGCTCGACCGCCAGGTCGAGCGCCGCGAACGCCTCGTGGAGGTGATCGCGCCGCTTCCTCTTGTCGGACAGTTCCCGAACCGCCCGCGCGATGCTCCAGGACGTCCGGCGCCGGAGCATCCCGGCCACCAGGCGAAGGACGTGCGGCAGCCTGCCGCACCGGTCCACGAGCTCCGCGGCAGCGACCGGCTCAGCGTCGATCCGCTCCCCCAGGCCGCTGCGCCGCAGGTAGTCGAGGGCATGCCCGGGTTCGAGCTCGGTCAGCCGAATGGGCCGAACGCCGTCCAGCACCAGGTCTGCGGCGTCGTGGTGACTCGTGCAGAGAACCACGCTCTCCGCCGAGGCGGGCAGCAGCTTCGCAACGTGCGCGAGGTCGCCCACGTTGTCGAAGAAGAACAGCAGCTTCCGGCCTTTGGTCTTCGTGCGCAGCAGGGCGATCTTGTCGTCGTCCGACAGCGGAATCCGGTCCCCGGCCACGCCGAGCGAACGCAAGCAGTGCTCCGCGGCCTCACCGAGCGACCGCTGTCCGAGCCCGAAGTCGAACCGAACCTGGCCGTGCTCGAACGAGTCGATCGCCCGGTACGACCAGTAAGTACCCAAGGCGCTCTTGCCGACCCCGCGAATCCCGCTGATCACGGCGCACCCGGCCCTAGCCCCGCGCACCTCGGCGAGCAGCGCGTCGAGCGCCTCGCGCTCCGGCACCCGGTCGACGAAGTTGACCGGCTCCGGCAACAGCTGCCCGGGCGCCTCCGGCGCCTGCTCGTGGAAGTGCACGTCGCCGTGGATGGCCCCGACCTGCACGAGATTGCGCACCGGACCGCTGTTCTCGTTGCCCATACCCACCCCAGTGGCGCCGAACGGTAACGATCACCTGACGATACGCGACGGAAGCCTGCGACAGGCGGGACGCAGGGGACGCCAACCGGGTGTCAGACGACCCCGGCGAGCCAGGTACGCTCCGAGTGAGGTCGAAGACCAAGCCCTCGTAGCTCAGGGGATAGAGCACCGCTCTCCTAAAGCGGGTGTCGCAGGTTCGAATCCTGCCGGGGGCGCAAAACCGCTGGTAAACGAAGCGGGGGCTGATCTAGTTCAAGATCAACCCCCACTTTATCCCCATCTTCGCGTCGGCCCTCTGGTTGAATGCCAGCTAGCGCTTCGGACGCCGAGCTGCTGGGCACACCCCGGTTCATGTACACGTCCTGCGTCATGCTGGGGTCCTCGTGCCCGAGGTAGTCAGCGATCTGACGGGCAGTCAATCCCCGCTCGTCCAGCTCCGTTGCGACCAGGTGCCGGAAGGCGTACGGATGAAGCCCCTCCCAATCCGTCTCGCTCACGGCCTCCCGGATGTGAGCACGGGTGTTATCCGGGTCCCGCAGCGTCCCCGTCGACGTGGGGTACACCCATTTCGACTCGGATTCCACGTGTCGCCGCTTGAGCATGTCCATGTACCACTTCGGCGGCATGACCGTCCGCATCCCCGCATCCGACTTGGTGTGCGGCTGGATGATCAGTCCGACGCCCTTGACCCGGATCACCGTGCCTTCGATGGCGATGGTTCCGGCAGCGAAGTCGACCTTGGTCCAGTCGAGCGCCAGCAGTTCCCCAGTCCGGCACCCCAGGGCCGCGAAGCCGTCGATCAAGTCCGGTAGGTCGCGGCGAACGGCCTTCTTGTCGGCGCGGAGGTGTGCCCGAAGGCCGGGAAGCTCGGTCGCCTCCAGCTTCATCCGGTCCCGCTTCGCCGCCTTCTTGCCGGCCGTGGGAAGGACCACTTCGGCAATCGGGTTGGTGTCGATCGCGTCGTGCCGAACGAACACCTTCATGATCCCGCTCAGAACAACCTTGGCGTGGATCGCGCTCCCCGATCCGGCGGTGTCATGGATCTTGCGAAGCACACGAGTCGCCAGGGACACCTTGATCTCGCTACCCCGGAGGGCACTAACGGCAGGCTCCACATGTCGCTGCCAGCTCTCGCGGTACGTCTCCTTCGTCCGCACCGCCTTGTCCGACTCGTCGAGCTCTTTGAGCCAGATCGCAGCCGCCACTCCCACCTTCGTGGATGCGGTGACCTCGTCTTCCCCCACGGCCGTGCGTGCCCGGTCCCGCAATGCCTTCTTCAGGTTCGCCTTCGCGCCTTCCTTGCTCGAACCAACGCGTTCGACATCGCGCACCGTGCCGTCGTAGTCGCGGTACAGGGTCCGCGCACGCCACTTCTTCGGTGCGAGCCGATAGCAGCGGATCTCCCCCGCCGTACCCAGCTCAAGCGGAGGTCTTCCCGCGGATCGACCACGACGGTCCTGCGACGCTGTGGGCGCAGGTGGCGGCCGATATTGACGCCGACGTCACCGCGGGCATCTTGTCGAGAGGTTCGCGCTTGCCGACCGAGCTGGAGCTTGCCGAAATCTACGGCGTGGCTCGCGGCACCGTGCGACGCGCTGTAGCGGACCTTGCCGAACGCGGGGTAGTCGTAGTTGTCCATGGTCGGGGCACCTTTATCGCCGCCACCGGCTAGGCCGCAGTCCGCGTGTCTAAACTTTCTCTACTTCATCAAGGGCGGCCCCTGCGGGGCCGCCTGCCTGCTGTATGCGAGCCAGGACGAGGCCGCCGACCTTCCTGTATGCAAGCCCGGTCAAGCCGACGTAGTCCGGCCGGGCATGCGGCTCGCTGCGCTCACCGACCCGGCCGGCCTACGTCGGCGACCGGGCGCGAGCGGAAAGGTCGGCGGCCTCGTCCTGGCGCGAGCGGAAGGCAGGCAGCCCCGCAGAAACCGCCAAGTGGAGCTTTGATCCACGGTCGGCACGTTGTGCGCGGTGCGATTGGGCAAGGTTAAAAAAACGGTGTCGCCAGGTCGCCGAGCTGGTCACCTTGCCACTCCAGTTGAGCGTAGAGCGGTCACCGACTGAACGGGGTTGCCGGCTTGTGGTCCCGCCAAGACATCCGCACCTGATCCTCCCGAGCCATCGAGTCTCGGCGACCTCGACTGGCATCGTCGGGGCTGGTGCTGTCTGCCGTTCCGATGTTTCTCAACCCCGGTTACAGCACAACCGGGCGGACAAAGGGGTTGTGATCCTGAAAATCCCGGCCGCTGGCAGTGGCGCTTAGGAGATCATCCGTGGGTGTCTCCTGATTCTGATCTCATCCAGTGGATCGTCGTCGTGGCCACCCTGGTCCAGACGGCCGCAGCGGTCATCCAGGTCCATCAAGGTCAGCAAGCAGGCCAGTCCACCTCGCTTGCCGCAGCGGTAACCGTTCCGCTCAAGCTGGGACTGCTGAGCTCCGTGGCCAGCGTGCTGTACGTTGCGGCATTCAACTACCTCCACGAGCGCCGCCAGTACGGCGACTGGGTTTTCTACGCGGCCCGTGACGAGTTCGAGAACGCCACGTTCCTGAAGATCTTGATCATCATCGGCGAAATCGGGACCCCGGTTCTTGGGTGTGCCGCGGTTGCGGCGCTCCTCAAAGCGATAGTCCTCGGACGTCTGGACATGTCACAGACGTTCGTACACACCGTGGCGCTGGTAGCCAGCTTGGCGAGCATGTTCGTCGCCGTCGGCGTCATCTACAGCTCCGGTAATACCGGAGTCTTCTGGTTATGGATCGTGATGGGCGCCGTGGCCGGGTGGAATTATGATGACTGGTGAGTTCGTCGTGCGGTCATGCCGCCGTGGCGGTGAGCCGCTGCTGGTATCTGGTAAGCCTTACGATCGGCGGCGGCCGCGCTCTCAGTGCTCGGTGCGGCCGCCGCGTCGAGCAGCGCCTGGTGGGCCCGCGCGGTCAGGAGAGCGGGTGCCAATTAATTGCCAACAATCACCCGCAACCGACGGCAAATAGCGGCAGCCGACGAAAAGTCGGCTCCATTCGTCCAAGCAGGTAACCAAAGCTATTGGCAGGAAACGGCAAACGTTGATGATCATGGAAACGTGATCCGCGGGTTCAGGGTTCGATCCCCCAGGAGCGGTCCCGGCAACGGTCGCCGATGACCGACGGCATCAGGCCGTCGCCGGGCGTTGAGCCCCCACTTTACCCCCATGAATCGACCGGAAACGTCCATCATCAACGGCAAGCGACCCACATTTGCAATCGGAATCCGTCGAGTTCACGATGGGTATCCAGCACTGTCCAGTAAGGACCGTAAGAAAGATCTTCTAGAGCGGGTGTCGCAGGTTCGAATCCTGCCGGGACGCAAGTCCTGATCGACATGCACTCCGGCCTGCGGAGAATCGAACGCCCGCCTCGCGGTACGCGCTATGCGGCATGAGGGTGCCGTCGGGTCGGGTGGCCGTTGCCTTGGACTGGGGCGGGCGCCTGGCCGGTCATGTTGGCGGAAAGCCGGGCGTGCGCTCAGCCGGGACGGGGCTTGAGCAGGCCCTCGACGAGGGTGTCCACCAGGCCGTGGGGGATGCTCGACCCGGTGAAGGCGCGATGGACGATCGGGCCGACGAGGGCGTCGAGGGTGGCGTCGGGGCCGAGACTTGGCGACACCTCGCCGGCCTGGATAGCGCGCGGGCATGTCGCGCTCTTGGTCGCGGCGCGGGCCGAGATAGCGCTGGTGGAAGCTCGTGGCCGTGTCGGGGTCGTGCTGCGCCTCGGCGATGAGCGCGAGCAGGACCTTCGGCGAACCGGGCGCGGTTCGAGCGGCTCATCCACGCCACCGCGTGGCGGCCCCGGCCCCACAGCGCCGCAACCACCACCTCCCGACGGCCTGCCCCGGCCACCGCGCCGCAGCATCTCAAAACCGCGCCCATCGGGACGCCAGATCGATGATCTTGGCGCTCTCTTCGGATCCCTCCGGAGGGAGCAAAATGGGAGCAGAAATCGGAGCCTGCTCCCCGTCGAGGACTGCGGCGACCGCCGCCCACCGCGCGACCACCCCTCAGGCGGGTGGTCGGCCCGGCGTTTTTAGTTGCCGAGGCGTCCTTGGCGTCACCGCTGACTACAGTTGCAGCACCAAGCCCGCGCACGACGAACAGGCCCCTACCCGGGATCTCGCCGGGTAGGGGCCTGTTCTCGTCCAGCTCGTCGTAGCTTCCGGGCCGCAAGGGCTCTCCGCCACGTGGGATTCGGGGCGAGAGCCTGAGTTGTGGTGATTCACGTGTCTTCGGGTTGTTGTGCCGGCCTTCCGTGCCAGTGGGTCGTGTTCGGGGGTTCGTGGTATTTGCGCAGGTGTTCTTGTTCCGTTCGGCCTTGTAGCAGGAACTTGAAGCTCGATCCGTCCGGCCACTTCATGGTGCGCTTGCCGAAGCTGATCTCCGGGGCCTTCGGTTCGCTCGTCTGCCAGACGATCCTCGGCGGGGGCGCATCGGCCGGGTCGACGTAGGTCGGTCCGGTGTCCACCACCGCGATGCGCGTCGGCGAGCACACCAGCCACGGCCCCCTCGTCCTCCGGAGCTCGTCGAGCAGGTCGAGCGCCATCGCGTTCGCCGGGCCGGTGACGCGGATTTCCCGGTGGAACGGGTTCCCCACTTCGCCGCCACCGTTCGCCAGGTAGACGACGTAGAGCACCGCACCGCCGATGCCGCGCAGGACGTTCCAGAAGAACCGCCGGACGAGTCGCTTCCCCCTGACCGTGCCGTCGAGGCGCCTGCCGGGCACGTCGAATCCGAAGTCCGTGTCGCCGAGGCGCAGCACGATGACCGGCTCGCGCCACTCGGCCCGCATCAGCTCCTCGACCCGTTCCCGGAACCCCGGGCGGACCAGCACCTCGTCACGTTTCGCCTGCATGCGTTCTTCGTGGGTGAAGAGCTTCCGCGCGGCACGCCGCCGAGCCTCCGTCGGCGCCATCTCGGCTGGTTGCTGCGGGTCTCCTCCGGGCTCCGATCGTTCTCGTTGCACCACGGCTCGTCTCCTTCGGGGCCGACGGCATCGTCGCACCTCCATCCGACGACACCGGCAACACGATCATGGGACACATCCGGCCGGTGTCGGCGTCGTGGGCCGCTCGGACAGGTGACGACGTTGGAGTATTGGGTGAAAGCACCTCGTCTTCGTTGTCGCGGCCTTCGGAGATCAGTTGACTCCGCCGTGTTCCGGAGCATTCCCCAGGTTTAAGGAGCTTTGTCGTGCATGCTCTGCATCGCGGATTGATCGGCGCCTTGGCCGCCGCTGTGCCGATGGCTGCGGGCGTCTCCGCTCAGGCGGCGGTGGAGCTCGATGACCCCAGCGCCCTGCTCGAACCGTGCTACCAGTCGGTCACGGTCCGCAACGATGGTGCTTTCGCCGTCGCGTTCACCGTTCGTGCCGAGAACAGCGAACCGTTCTCGACCGAATGGACGTCTTACTTCGACCGGGCGGAAGCGAGAACTCTCGACGCCGGCGACGTGGGGGTCGGCGAGTACACCCCGGTCCACGTCGAAGCGGTCGCCGCGTCCGGAAGCCCGTTCAGGAGCAGGGACTTCTCCTTCTGCCGCAACGGGCGCACCAAGCTCGTCGAAGCCAAGGGCACCGCTGCGAACCCGTGGTTCGAGGACCGCTGACGCGTCAGGTCAGCCTTGCTCCGCCCGGCGTCGCGTGTGGCACGATTTCGCAGGTGACCAGCAGACCATCCGAGGCTCAGCGCTTGAGCGACCTCGCCCGGCTCCGCCGCGTTCGCGACCGGATCGACCGGGAGTACGCGCAGCCGCTGGACGTCGAGGCGCTCGCCCGCGACGCGCACATGTCCGCCGGGCACCTCAGCCGCCAGTTCCGGCTCGCCTACGGAGAGTCGCCCTACGGCTACCTGATGACCCGGCGCATCGAGCGCGCCATGGCGCTGCTGCGGCGCGGCGATCTCAGCGTCACCGAGGTCTGCTTCGCGGTCGGCTGCTCTTCGCTGGGCACCTTCAGCACCCGCTTCACCGAGCTGGTCGGCATGCCCCCCAGCGCCTACCGGACCCAGGCGGCGCTCGCCACCGCCGGGATGCCGTCGTGCGTGGCGAAGCAGGTGACCAGACCGATCAGGAATCGAGAAGCGCCGTCACCTGGCCGCACATAGCCTGACCGGCATGGACATCAGCATTCACTCGACCTTCCTCCCGCACGAGGACCCGAACGCGTCGCTGGCCTTCTACCGCGACGCCCTCGGCTTCGAGGTCCGCAACGACGTCGAATACGGCGGGATGCACTGGATCACCGTCGGTCCTCCCGGCCAGCCCGGCACCTCCCTCGTCCTGTTCCCGCCGGCCGCCAGCCCCGGCATCACCGACGACGAGCGCCGCACCATCTCCGAGATGATGGCCAAGGGCACCTACGGGATCATCGTGCTGGCCACCAAGGACCTCGACGGCACCTTCGAGCGGCTGCAGGCCGGCGACGCCGAGGTCGTCCAGGAGCCGACCGAGCAGCCCTACGGCGTCCGCGACTGCGCCTTCCGCGACCCCGCCGGCAACATGGTCCGCATCCAGGAACAGCGCTGAGCCCTCCGGCCATGACCTGCGCGGACGGTACCGTGGAGGAGCCCGCGCACGGCGCCGGCGGCGACCTCCCGGTGGCCACCGGCGCCGGGCCGCACCCGGCCTGACGACGCCGGCACCGGACCTCGCGCCGAGCGCGGCCGGGCCACCCCGAACGACACCGCAGGTCGGACCGCACCCACTTCCGGACTCGACGCTGATCGGATCGAGCCAGGCGACGCCGAGGGAGACCGCGAACGCGGCCCCGCCCGACAAGATGGAGACACGATGAGCAAGGCCACGAGGAAGGACGCGCAGTCGCCTGCGCCGCACGCCGCCGACAGCCACGAGCTGATCCGCGTGCACGGAGCGCGCGTGAACAACCTCAAGGACGTCAGCATCGAGATCCCGAAGCGCCGGCTGACGGTGTTCACCGGCGTCTCCGGCTCGGGCAAGAGCTCGCTGGTGTTCAACACGATCGCCGCCGAGTCGCAGCGGCTGATCAACGAGACCTACAGCGCCTTCCTGCAGGGCTTCATGCCGACGCTGGCCCGCCCCGAGGTCGACGTGCTCGAAGGCCTGACGACCGCGATCATCGTCGACCAGCAGCGGATGGGTTCCGACCCGCGCTCCACCGTCGGCACCGCCACCGACGTCAACGCGATGCTGCGCATCCTGTTCAGCCGGCTCGGGAAGCCGCACATCGGCTCGCCCCAGGCGTTCTCCTTCAACGTCGCCTCGATCAGCGGCGCCGGCGCGGTCACGATGGAACGCGCCGGACGGACCATCAAGGAACGCCGCAGCTTCAGCGTCACCGGCGGCATGTGCCCGCGCTGCGAAGGCCGGGGCACGACCAACGACATCGACCTCACCCAGCTCTACGACGACTCCAAGTCGATCGCCGAGGGCGCGTTCACCATCCCCGGCTGGAAGTCGGACAGCTGGTGGACCGTGCGGACCTACGCCGAGTCGGGCTTCCTCGACCCGCACAAGCCGATCCGCAAGTTCACCAAGAAGGAGATGCAGGACTTCCTCTACCGGGAGCCGACCAAGGTGAAGGTCGAGGGCGTGAACCTCACCTACGAGGGGCTGATCCCGAAGATCCAGAAGTCGTTCCTGTCCAAGGACAAGGAGTCGATGCAGCCGCACATCCGCGCGTTCGTGGAGCGGGCGGTCACCTTCACCACCTGCCCCGACTGCGACGGCACCCGGCTCAGCGAGACGGCCCGGTCGTCGAAGATCGGGCGGATGAACATCGCCGATGCCTGCGCGATGCAGATCAGCGACCTCACCGAGTGGGTGCGGGAGCTGGACGAGCCGTCCGTGGCGCCGCTGCTGAAGGCGCTCCAGGACACCCTCGAGTCGTTCGTCGAGATCGGGCTCGGCTACCTCAGCCTCGACCGCCCGACCGGCACGCTCTCGGGCGGCGAGGCGCAGCGCACCAAGATGATCCGGCACCTCGGGTCGTCGCTCACCGACGTCACCTACGTCTTCGACGAGCCGACGATCGGGCTGCACCCCCACGACATCCAGCGGATGAACAACCTGCTGCAGCGGCTGCGCGACAAGGGCAACACCGTGCTGGTCGTGGAGCACAAGCCGGAGGCGATCGCGATCGCCGACCACGTCGTCGACCTCGGCCCGGGCGCGGGCACCAAGGGCGGCGAGGTGGTGTTCGAGGGCACCGTCGAGGGGCTGCGGGCAGGCGGCACGCTCACCGGGCAGCACCTGGACGACCGCGCGTCGCTGAAGCCGTCGGTGCGGAAGCCGTCGGGGGCGCTCGAGGTGCGCGGCGCCGGCACCCACAACCTGCAGGGCATCGACGTCGACATCCCGCTCGGCGTGCTGGTCGCCGTCACCGGGGTCGCGGGCTCGGGCAAGAGCTCGCTGATCCACGGCTCGGTGTCCGGGCGCGACGGCGTGGTGGCGGTCGACCAGACCCCGATCCGCGGTTCGCGGCGGAGCAACCCGGCGACCTACACCGGGCTGCTCGAACCGATCCGCAAGGCGTTCGCGAAGGCCAACGGCGTGAAGCCAGCGCTGTTCAGCGCCAACTCCGAGGGCGCCTGCCCCAACTGCAACGGCGCCGGTGTCATCTACACCGACCTGGCGATGATGGCCGGCATCGAGACCCCCTGCGAGGAGTGCGAGGGGAAGCGGTTCCAGGCATCGGTGCTGGAACACCACTTCGGCGGTAAGGACATCAGCGAGGTGCTCGCGATGTCGGTGGCCGAGGCCGAGGAGTTCTTCGCCGAAGGCGAGGCGCGCCTCCCGGCCGCGCACAAGATCCTCGACCGGCTGGTCGACGTCGGGCTCGGCTACCTCCGCCTCGGCCAGCCGCTCACCACGCTCTCCGGCGGCGAGCGGCAGCGGCTCAAGCTGGCCACGCACATGGCGGAGAAGGGCGGCGTCTACGTCCTCGACGAGCCGACCACCGGCCTGCACCTCGCCGACGTCGAGCAGCTGCTCGGCCTGCTCGACCGGCTCGTCGACGCCGGCAAGTCGGTGATCGTCATCGAGCACCACCAGGCGGTCATGGCGCACGCCGACTGGATCATCGACCTCGGTCCCGGCGCCGGCCACGACGGCGGCCGGCTCGTCTTCGAGGGCACGCCCGCCGACCTGGTCGCCGCCCGCGCCACCCTCACCGGCGAGCACCTCGCGGACTACGTCGGCACCTGACCGTCCTCAAAGGACTTCCTCGGCCCGGGGCCCGGTCCGGGGAAGTCCTTTCGTCGACGGCGCGCCACGCCGAGAACAGCAGCGGGCACAGGGACATCGTCGCGGACGCGGCGGTGAACACCGCGATGCTGGGCATCAGTCCGATGTGGTCGCTGAGAAATCCCGCGGCGAGCGTTCCGGCGGGCATTCCCAGCAGCGCTGCCGCTGATATCGCGCCGAAAACGCGTGCGCGGTACTGCGGCGGCGTTCGTTCCGCCTTGACCGCGCCGATGATCGGGTTCAGCGGCCCGAACGCGAGCATGATGACGCCGCTGACGGCGACGAGGACCGCGAGATCCGGTTGCAGCAGGAAGATCCCGGAACGCGGCCCGAGAACCAGCAGGTAGCAGACCACCAGAACGGGCCACCGCCGCCAACGCAGTCCGATCCAGGCGAACAGGACCGTGCTCAACACCATCGCCGCGCCGGACGCTCCGGAGATGAGCCCGACCCCGAGCGACGAGTGCAGGACCACCTGGCCGTAGACGGGCACGAGAACGGAGAAGAAGCCGCTGTTCAGCCCGTTGGTCACCGCGACCATGCAGAGGATCGCGAACAGGGTGCGGTCGTTGCGCAGGAAGCGGAATCCCTCGCCGAGTTGCCGCAGGTAACCACCGCCGCCGGCGGTGTCGATCGCTGCTTCGTCGAGCGTCAAGCGGGTGATGGCGGCGGCGAGCACGAAGCTCGCCGCGTCGACGACGAGCGCCGCCGGGGCGCCGAGCATCGCGATGATCGCGCCCGCGATCGGAGCACCGAGCGCTCGCGCGCCCTGGTTCGGTGCGTCGTAGGCGCCGCTGACGCGTTCCACCGCGATACCGGTGCGAAGGGCGATGTCCGGGATCAGCACCTGCCGTGCGGCATCACCAGGCGCCCGGGACAGTCCCAGCAGCAGGCCCAGCGCTCCGAGCAGCCACAGCGGCAGCGCATCGTAGCGGTGGAGCACCGGAATGCCGAGGACCACGACCGCCGCCGCGAGATCGAACAGCACGGCCGCTCTGCGGGGGCGCAGCCGGTCGATCCACGGCCCGCCGAACGCCGAACCCAGCAGCAGGCCGACGACCTCGGCCATCACGACCAGCCCGGCGTCCACGCCGCGGCCCGTCGACTCCAGCACGAACCAGGGGATCGCGAGCATGGTCATCCCGGTGCCGACGCTGGAGATCGTCGTCGCGGTGATGAGCCCGGCGAGCGGGTGCCTCATAAGACGTCGGTGACGTCGGCGTCGCGCTCCTGACGGCGCAGCGGAATTGCGTGCCAGTGGGTGACCACCTCGACATCGCCCGGTTCCGGCTCGCGCCAGTACTCCTCGACCACGGCCTGGATGCGCCGGTTGAGCTCCGAGAGTTCCCGGGCGGACAGGGACAAGCGGTAGTCGGACAGCTCCGCGGCGCCGCGCCATTCCTTCGGCCAGTCCTGCATCGTGGCGAGGTACGTACCGGCCTGGTCGTGGTGGACGGCGTTGATCGCGTGCAGGTACGACGCCAGCGATCCGGTGAGCTCTGGGTCCTCGGAAAGTTCTCCCGGATCGAACTCGGTGCGGTCCTGGGCGGCGGCCCACCAGCGTTCCCGCCGGTTCCCGCGCTGGGTGTCCTCGGCGACGAGCCCGGCCTCGGCCAGCTGGCGCAGGTGCCAGCTGGTGTTCGCGGAGTTCTCGCCGAAGCGCTTGCCCAGTGCCGTCGCGGTGGCCGGCCCGTCCAGCCGCAGGGCTCCCAGCAACCGGACCCGCAGCGGATGCGCCAGCGCGCGCAGCCGTTTCGCGTCGAGGGTGACCATCCGCAGATCTCGTCCGTAGTCCGCCATGCCGCCAAGGTACGATTGCAAAGAACCGTTTGCAAACATTTCTTTGCGATCGGTCCCGGACGACAGGTTGCGGTCACCCGGATGCACGAGTGTCCACTGTGGCCCCAATGGCGTTCAGACCGACTTGCGCGGAGCGCAGATCCGCATCTAGCCGCCGTCGGGTACCCAGCGGAGCACGTCGCCGGGCTGGCATTCGAGCGTGCGGCAGATCGCGTCGAGCGTCGTGAACCGGACCGCCTTCGCCCGGCCGTTCTACAGCACCGCGATGTTGGCGGGCGTGATGCCGACGGCGGCGGCGAGGGTGGACTGGCACGCCGGCCGAAGACGACGGGGTCGTGAGTGCTTTGGTCCGCCACAGCAGTCCAAAACGCTCACGACCCCGGATGCTCCGTGCTTCGTGATCAGAGGTGGAGGACCGTCTGGCCCAGCGCCGCCGCCGCGAGGAACGAGGACGAGTAGGTCAGCAGCGCGACCAGGACGACCTTCCAGCTCAGCTGGCGCAGCGCCTGGATGTCCCGGCCCAGCGTCAGGCCGATCAGGGCCAGGCCCGGGAGGCCGATCAACATCACCTTCATGTTCTCCATCAGGTCCGCCACCAGCGGGCCGGTCGGGAGGAAGTTCGCCGACAGCAGCGTGCCGATGCCGAGCACGAAGACGCTGGCCGGGACCATCGGCACCAGCTTCGCCAGGCGGACGCACACCCACGTGAGGACGAGCAGGACGACGATGCCCACCGCGTCCTTGATCTCGAAGGAACGCGTGCCGATCGCGCTGGCCAACAGCCCGCCCGCACCGACGACGACGTAGGACAGCAGCGTCAGGCTCGGGGTGAGCTTGACCTCGGGGTCCTGCACGACCTCAAGTACCTGCTGCTGCTTCTTCTGCTTCTTCGCCTTGGCGGCGGTGCGGCGCGAGTTGCCCTCGTCGTCGCGGCCGAACACGCGGCTCCAGAAGGTGTAGAGCCGGCGGCACAGCGGCAGCGCCAGGAAGACGCCCGAGTAGAAGCCGACGATGTTGGTGACCAGGTTGGACAGCGCCGCCAGGGCCGCGATCTCGGCCGCCTGCTCCGGGTAGATCAGCGACAGCGCGCCGACTCCGCCCAGCATCATCGAGCCCGATCCCAGGCCGAGCCCCAGGGCGAGCGCGAGCGGGTGGAAGATGCCCAGGCCGCCCATGAAGCCCGAGAGCAGCGAGACGTACAGGGCACCGAAGACCGATCCGATCAGCCAGACCGAGAACACGCCCCGGTATTCCGGCGACCGGACGCCGAAGCGCTCGATCGCGAACGCCAGGTAGGACTCGCGGTCGATCGACCAGGTGGCCCCGATGGCCGCCCGCCCGAGGCCCAGCGCCACCGCGACCGGCAGCGCGAGCAGGACCGTCCCGAAGATGTGGCCGACCTCCTGCAGCAGGATGGCCGGGCCCAGGTTCTGGAACTTCGCCAGCGAGGGGCCGATCTCGGTGCCGAGCTTCGCCAAGAACAGCAAGATGCTGATCTCCAGCATCACGGTCGCCACCGAGCGCGTGGCACCGGAGACCGGCCGCCAGCGCTGGACGCCGATGATCGCGCCGATCAGCACCGCCCAGATGATCGGGAACAGCGCGATCGCGGCCGGTCCGACCTGGAACTTGTACTCGCCGATCAGCACCGAGACCACCGAGATCACGGTGGACAGCACGATCGCGGTTATCCAGTTCGCGCGGGTGATCGGTTGCTCCGTCGCGGACGTCGTGCCGGTGCTTTGGTCCATGGCTGCCTCCAGGGCACGGTCCGTGAATTGGACCGGTCGGGCCTAGCTGGTATACCGACGGGAGGGTAAAGAGCTGTTCCCGGAATGACCAGATCAGACGGGCGAAGAGTTACCTCGGCTTAACATTTACCGATTGAGCTAGGCGTTTACCGCTGCAGAACGCCCCGTGGCCACGTCGTTCGGCCGGCTCCACCGAAAAGACCGTTCGCATTTGGTATGCCAAATGCTAGTGTCGGGGCACTTCCAGGCCACCGAGAACCGAGCCCGAGGAGATCCCATGCGCACGCGTTGGCGGGCCAGCCACATCCTCGCCCACCAGGACGGACACCACGCGCTCCTGCGCGACGGCGAAGTGGTCTGGGAGGACGACGTGATCGTCCACGTCGGCCACGGGTACGACGGGCCCGTCGACGCCGAACTCGACCTCGGCGAATCGCTGGTGCTGCCCGGCCTCATCGACCTGGACGCCCTCACCGACATCGACCACCTGGTGCTCGACGCCTGGCCGACGCCGGAGCGGGCCGACGGGCTCCAGTGGTCGCTGGACTACTTCCAGCACCGGCGCCGCGACGTGTTCACCCCCGAGGAACGCGCGACGATCCGCGAGTACGCCCTGGTGCAGCTCGCCCTGCACGGCATCACCACGTACATGCCGATCGCCTCGGAGATCCACAGCTCGTGGGCCGAGCCCTACGACGAGCTCGTCACCATGACCGAGACCTCGCGCAAGCTGGGCCTGCGCGCCTACCTCGGCCCCGCCTACCGCTCGGGCGTGAACGTCGCGCTGCCGGAGGGCGGTCGCGACGTGGCGTTCGACGAGGAACGCGGACGCGCCGGGCTGCAGGACGCGGTGCGGTTCCTCGACCACGCCGCCGGGCTCGCCGACCCGCTGGTGACCGGCGTACTCCTGCCCTGCCGCATCGAAACGATCACCGAAGAGCTCATGCGCGAGACCGCCGCCACCGCCCGGCAGCGCGACGCGATCGTGCGGCTGCACTGCCTGCAGGGCCTGCTCGAACGCGACCTCGTCGAGCGGCAGCACGGCGTCACGCCGCTGGAGATGCTCGAACGCACCGGGCTCCTCGACACCCACCTGCTCGTGCCGCACGGCCTGGTCACCGACCGGCACCCGGACGTCCACGGCGAAGACCGGGGCGACCTCGCGAAGCTCGCGGCGGCGGGCGTGTCGATCGTGCACTGCCCGCAGACGTCCCTGCGCTACGGGAAGGTGCTGCACACCTTCGGCACGTACCGGGACGCGGGCATCAACCTGTGCCTGGGCACCGACTCCTTCCCGCCGGACCTGATCCGGGGCATGGACGTCGGCACCCACCTGGCGAAGGTCCTGGAAGACCGGTTCGACGCCGCGCCTGCCGAGGACTACCTCGACGCCGCCACCCTCGGCGGCGCGCGGGCGCTGGGCCGCGGCGACCTCGGCCGGCTGGAGCCTGGCGCCCAGGCCGACGTGGTGGCGTTCCGCATCGACGACATCCGCGACGGCGTGCTGGACGACCCGGTGCGCACCTTCCTGCTCAACGGAACCGCGCGGCAGGCGACGCACTCGGTCGTCGCGGGCCGGACCGTCCTGGCGGACTCCCGCATCCCCGGCGTCGACCTCGAAGACCTGCGGAAGCGCGCGCAACTGCTGTTCGAGAAGATGCGCGAGGCCTACTCCGAGCGCGACGTGCAGCGGCGGCCGGCCGCGGAGCTGTTCCCGCCGACGTACCCGGCGTTCACGACCGGGGATCCGGTTGGATGACGGTTTCAATTGAAACTGCGGTCAACCGATGTTCCCGGCGGGAGGTTTCAATTGAAACTGCTGATCACCAGCGGGCCGGGGTCGGCGTTCTCCCCCGGCATGCGTCGAAGCCACGGCCTCGTCGCCACGCGTAGGGTCGGCCCATGACCGGTCCAGCTGCCACCGATCGCCGCCAGGGTCCGGACCTCGGGCCGTCCACCGCGGTCCGCGCCGCGGACGAGATCCGCCGCCGGATCTTCGCGGGTGAGTACGCGCCCGGCGATCGGCTTCGCGAGCGCGATCTCTCCGAGGCGCTCAGCATCTCCCGCATCCCGGTTCGCGAGGCGCTGGCGCGGCTCGAAGCCGACGGCTTCGTCGTGGCGTCGCCCCGCCGCGGCGCCACCGTCCGCGCCCTCACGCTCAAGGACGTCGACGAGCTCTTCGACCTGCGGCTGAGCCTGGAGGTGATGGCGGCGCGCCGGGCCGCCGAAGCCGTTGCGGCGGGCGGCGGCGGAACGCGGCTGCGGGAGCTCATGGACGCCGCCGAGGACGCGACGCGGCGCGGCGACGCCGACGAGATCCCGGCCGCCAACACCGCGTTGCACGCCGAGATCGTCGCGATGACCGGGAACCGGATGCTGGAGAACGCCCTCAAGCCCTCGCTCGGGCTGATGCAGTGGCTGTTCACCATGACCTCGGATCGCGACATGCGCGTCCAGTGCGCCGAGCACAAGGACATCTGCCAAGCCATCTACGCGGGCAACGCCGATCTGGCGGCGGCGCTCGCGTTCTCGCACATCGAGCTGGGCCGGGCGCCCTCGCTGGCCAGCCTCGCCGACGTACTGCCCGCGACGTGACCGACGGAGAGCCAATGCTGATCACCAACGTGCGCCCGTGGGGCGGCGAACCCGCGGACATCGAGATCCAGGACGGGCGGATCACCGCCATCACCCCGCACACCGCGCAGGCCGACCGCGCCGACGCGGTCGACGGCCGCGGCCGGCTCGCGCTGCCGTCGTTCTCCGACGTGCACTGCCACCTCGACTCGACCCGGATCGGCCTGCCGTTCCGCCCGCACACCGGCAGCCCGGGCATCTGGCCGATGGTCATGAACGACCGCGAGAACTGGCGCGACGCCGAGTGGAGCATCGCCGAACGCGCCACCTACACGCTCCGCCGCATGATCGAGCAGGGCACGACCCGCGTGCGCAGCTACGCGCAGATCGACGCGGACTGCAAGCTGGAGCGGTTCGAAGGCGTGCTCGCCGCGAAGGAAGCGCACCGCGACCGCTGCGACGTCGAGATCATCGCGTTCCCGCAGGCCGGTCTGCTGCGCGAGAAGGGCGTGCCGCCGCTGATCGACGAGGCGCTCTCGTCGGGCGCCGCCGTGGTCGGCGGCATCGACCCGTGCACGCTCGACCGGGATCCGGTGCGCCACCTGGACGTGCTGTTCGGGCTGGCGGAGAAGCACCAGGCGCCGATCGACGTCCACCTGCACGAGCCCGGCGAGCTCGGGGTGTTCTCCACCGACCTGATCCTGGAGCGGACCCGCGCGCTCGGCATGGCGGGGCAGGTCACCATCTCCCACGCCTACAGCCTTGGCAGCGTTTCCGAGGCCACCACCCGGCGGCTGATCGCGGAGTTCGCCGAGCTGGACATCTCGATGGCCACCGTCGCGCCCGCGCGGCACCACTCGCTGCCGCTGGCCGAGCTCACCGCCGCCGGTGTCCGCGTCGGGCTCGGCGAGGACGGCCAGCGCGACTACTGGTCGCCGTACGGCAACGCCGACATGCTCGACCGCACGTGGCAGCTCGCGTTCACCAACCAGTTCCGCGCCGACGAGCTCATCGAGCACTGCTACGCGGTGGCCTCCCGCGGCGGTGCGTCGATCCTCGACCGCTCGCTGCCGCGCGTCGCGTCGGTCGCCGACCGCCCGGGCCTCACCGTCGGCGACCAGGGCGATCTGCTGCTCGTCGACGGCGAAACCGTGACCTCCACCGTGATGGACCGCGGCCGCGACCGCACGGTGATCCACAACGGCCGCGTGGTCGCCGACGGCGGAAGCCTGACCGAGTAAGAGACGCCGACGGCGCGGCGTGCCCCCGCCGCGCCGTCGGTCCCGCGCCGCCGGGGGACGCGTCCCCGGCGGCGTTCTCGCGCGAAACCGGCGTCCGGCACGCGTGGTCTTGGCGGTTTCGCGCGAAACCGCCAAGACCTGGGTGACCTGCTCGGAGGGATCCAGGTGCTCACGGTGTCGGCGTGGGGAGCGCGCGAGCCGGCCCGCACCTACCGGAAGGCGCTCCGCCCTGAGCCGACCTGCGTATGCCACGCCGCGGCGCCCACATCGAGGGCGCCGACTCACTTCTCGAGTGCTGCGCGTTGCGCCGGGCTCAGGCGGTCCGGTCTCGTGGTGAGGACGTACGTCTCGGGCCCGCTGGCCCGCAGGGCGAGGGGGTCGGCGATCACCGGTTGACGCTGGATCGCGTCCAGCGCGGCGGTGGCACGCTCCCGGGGCCAGTCGAGCGCGGTGGCCAGCACGTCCAGGGTGAGCGGCCGGCCGGCGTGCACGAGGGCGGCGAGCACGGTCAGCGCGTCGTGCACGACGGCCTCGGCGAGGGTGCTGCCGCTCATCTGCTCGCTGAGCCGGGCGAAGAACCGGCCCATCTTGCCGAGTCGGGCGCCGGCGGTCGTGTCGGCGCCGAAGATCTCGATGCCCCGCTGTGCGGCGGTCGCGATCTCGCCGTGTGCGCCGGTGTCAGCCTGCCACGCCCGGAGCCAGACGTCGTCGTCGATGGCGTACCGCTCGCGGCGCCCACCGGGATCCTGTTGGCGCACCACCAATTCCATGGCTTCGAGGTAGCCGATGGACTTGGACACCGACGCCGGGCTGACCTGCAGCCGGTGCACCAGGTCGGCTGCCGTCAGGCCGTCGGCGGTGAGCAGGCAGACGAACACCCGGGCGGTCATCCGGGGCAGGCCGGTCGCGGCCAGCCGGGCCGCGAACTGGTCCATGAAGCCGCGCACGACCTCGGTCGACTGCCCATCGGTCGCCGGCTCGGCCGACCGGGCCGGCTTGCGCCGGCGGGCGCGGTGGCCGGCGGCCTGCTGCGCGTGGTCGGCCAGGTAGTCGCCTGATGCGGCGTTTCGCGCCACCTCGCGGCTGATCGTGGACGTCGGCCGGCCGAGCCGTCGGCCGATCTCGGCGTACCCGAGACCGTCGGCCAGCCATGCCGCGATCCGCCGGCGGTCCTCGTGGGTCAGCCTGCCTCCTGGCACCGGCACACCTCCTCTTGCATTCATCGACAGTACATTGCAACGATCCCATTTGGACAGTTGCATTCATTCACAATTCTGTTGCAACGATTGGCCTTTTGCTGAGGTTTTGCACGTACATCTCGTTGACTAGTTTTAAAACGCAACGTAGCTTTTCCTCATCTGGAAAGAGAGGGAACAACGATGCACGTAATGGCCGTGTCGACCGTCTCGGACGACGGCAAGTTCTGGAGTGGCCTGAAGACGGCGCACGCCAAGCTCCCCAAGGGCGCCAAGTGGAAGCTGGCGGTCGCGAGCAAGGACGGGGCCAAGGCGGTCAACGTCATCGATCACGACTCCATCGATGCCGTTCGGGACTTCTTCGAGCCGCACACCGGCACCTACGCCACGACGGAGTACTTCGAAGCGGACGCCGCGAACGCGGTCGGTCTCCCGCGATGACGATCGACGTCCCACGGATTCGAGCCCGGGTCGCGGAACTCCTGGCGGAGTACGGCATCCCGAGCGCCGCGATCGGTGTGCTCCACGGCGGAGAACTCGCCGAGCTCGCGGTCGGCGTCAAGAACGTGGAAACGCGGGAACCCGTTACGACGGACACCATCTACCAATGCGGCTCCATGACCAAGACGTGGACCGCGCTGGCCTTCATGCAGCTCGTCGACGAGGGGAAGGTCGATCTGGACGAGCCGGTGCGGACCTATATGCCCGGTTTCAAGGTTGCCGATCCGGAGGCAAGCGCCAAGGTCACCCCACGGCACCTGCTGTGCCACACCAACGGTATCGAGGAAGCCTACGGCGATCCCGGCGAAGACGACGACGTCTACGAGCGCATGGTCGAGAACATCGCCAACGCGCCCCAGGTCTTCCCGGTCGGCCACACCCACGGTTACAGCGCGGCGCTGGGATACGCGATTCTCGCGCGGATCCTGGAGGTGCACGATGGCAAACGCTGGGACGACGTCATGCGGGATCGCCTCTTCGACCCCATGGGCCTGACCAGCACGAGCAGCCGGCGCGAGCAGGTGGACGAAACCCGCGCCGCGACCGGCCACCTGATCCGTTCCCCGGAAGAAGGCCCCATCGTCACACCCGTGGACTACCTGCCGCGCGCCTTCGGCCCCGGCGGGGGCATCACCTCGACGCCCCGGGAGGTGCTCGCAATGGCGCACGTCCTGCTCGGCGAAGGCAAGGCGGCGAACGGAAAGCAGATCGTCTCGGCCGAAAGCATCCGGGAGATGATGCGTTCGCGGGTGCCCGTACCGGATCCGTACATGTTCGGGCCGGAATGGGCGCTCGGTCTGATCGCGTGCGACTGGCACGGCGAAACCGTCTACGCGGCCGACGGCAGCACGATCGGCCAGAACGCCCGGCTACGGATTCTGCCGGACTCGGGCACCGCCATCGCGATGCTGACGAACGGCGGACCGCGGGAAAGCTTCTACCGCAAGGTGTTCAACGAGATCCTGACCGACCTCGGCACGGTCACCATCCCGGACCTGCCCGCACCGGATGCGACGCGGAACCTCGACCTGTCCAGCTACGTTGGCGTCTACGAGCGCCCCGGCGCACGCTACGAGGTGTCGGCCGGAGGCGGGAGGCTGCACCTGACCCTGGTCCTCGACCCGACGCAGGCGGAATTCCTCCAGAAACCGGACCGAATCAGATATGAACTCCTCCCGGTGAGCGAGACGAATTTCCTGATGCCGCCAGTGGATTCCTTGGAGGACACCCAGACGGTCGCGATCTACGACTTCGCGGACGGCGCTGCCCGATACCTCCACACCAACTGCCGGGTGAACCCAAGATCAGGGTGACCGTGCGGACCTCGTTCACGTCGTCTGGCGTTGAAAGCAGCGTTCCAGGGCCGTGCCGATCTGGGTGGCATCGCGGTTGCGAGTCTCGGGCACGTAGCGGATAACCACACCGGTCCGGATATCGACCGCACCAGCGGCCAACCTGCCCGTGGGACAACCTCGTCTCCGGGCCGATGTCGGGATCGGCCTGTGCTCGGGTGATCGGTCTCGCTGTCCGAGTGGTTGCGAGTAGGCGGATTCTCCTTGCCTGCCACGTCAAGTAGCGGCCTTGCCGGTGAGGGAATCGAGCTGAGTCAGGATCGACGGATCGCTGATCTTCTCGTCTTCGGCGAGCAGGAGCACCTTGCTCAAAATGATGCTCGTCATCTGGTCCTCGTCGGCGAACGGCAGGAACAGCCGTCGGTGCGCCCTGGCGCCGAACGAGGCGGGCACCACGCAAAGGTGGCCGGCCGGAGCGATGTGGATGCTGCCGCTGGTCAGATGCACCCGGTAGGTCGCCCGGGTGCCGCGTACCACGGCCGAGTGCCCCTCGACGGTGACCCGGGTCAGCCCCAGGTCGGCGATGAGCGCCGCGAGCACCTGCGTCCGACTCGCCGCCTGCGTCGGCGATAGGTACTCCTCCGGCTGGGCGCCGGCGACCGACACCGCGAGGTCCAGGTCTCGCATGACCTCGGAGAACACCACGAGTGGCACGTCGACCAGCGGCACTGGGGTGCCGCCGACGCTGCCCGAGCCGGTCGAGGCGCCGTAGCAGCCCGGGTCACGGTCGCCGCCGGTCAGGAAGCGGATCTCGCCGACATGGACATCGCCCATCCCGAAGTAGCCGTGGAAATCGCAGCGCAGCGCGGCGATGAGGCCGTCGCCGACGGTGCGGGTCGCCTGGTGGTCGTCGTACTCGCCGTGGATGAACCAGCCCCGACCGGACAGCAACTGGCCCGCCACCCTGCCGTTGACCGTCTGACCGGCGAACCGCCGCGACACGTCGCCCGCCTCGCGTTCCGCCGGAGTGAGCACGTACAACTCCCGGAACGCCTGCTTGACCGGTTGCCGGAGCCGACGCCGCACGATCTCCGCCTGCCAGTCGGCGAGCACCCCCCGCTCGTGCAATTCGACAGGGTGGACAGCGGTGACCGGGCCGGTGATGTCGACCTGGTCGAGCAGGTCGATCACGCCTGCCCGGTCTCGCCAGAGCAACGCGGGCAGCATCGCCGCACCAGCCGGCAGTGACAGCAGTCGGGCCAGTTCGTCAGGCGCCAGCGTCCCGGCGGTAGCGACCAGCCGCTCCACCAGCCCGGTCCGCATCCGGCGAGCCTGGTCCCGCAGTCGCTCCTGGTGCTCACGCAGCTCCTGGTAGCCGGGGTCGGCGCGGACGGCGGCCGGCACCGACTTCAGCGCCTTGCCCGCCCGGCTGACCGTCATCGCCGGGTCGGCACCGTCGAACCGCAACGCGATCCGGTAGTCGCCGACCTCCGCCTCCATGGGGGTCTCGATGGCGATGCGCGCCTCGCAGTCCCATTCGAGACGGCTCGCCTCCGGAACTCCGGCTACCTGCGCCAAGTGGTCGAGGGCGACCGCGATCGCGGCGGCGTGGCTGTGCCTGCTGTTTGGACCGAGCTTGGCGCCCTTCTTCGCGGACTCGCGCAACGCCAGGTAGCGATCGAGGACCGTCTCGTCCGAAGCCAGGGGCAGCATCCCGAATGCGGCGATGCCCTGCAGCGCATTGTGCTTGACGCGCTTCAGCACCTGGGCACGGTTCCACCCCATGACCGCGGAGACCAGCTCGTTCGGTTCGAGCTCCAGCAGGCGCCGGGCGGCGTCCACACCGGCGTCCTCGATCGCGGCGAGGAAGACGGCCCGGTCCTGGCGGGTGGCTTCGCCGACTGGCATCGCCCGGATCAGGCGCAGCAACGGCGCGGCGCGTTCCAAGCCGAACAGCGGAAGCAGCGCGTCGGCGTCACCCGCACGCAGCCGCCACCCGAATACTCGGCGCTGCTCCTCCACCGGCCGATCCCGCAGCAAGTCGAGCAGGGTGGCGCATTCCGCGTCGGTAAGTTCCGCCGCGCCGAGGTGGTCTGCCACCCGCTCGTCGCCGTGCCAGGTCAGCGCCGCCCGAACGAACCGCAGGCCGCGCGGTACCAGCACCTTGGGCAGCTCGTCCCAGTCGGCCGGGGCTGGTGCGGAGACGAGCCGCCAGGTCAGCGCGTCCACGTGGTTCCGCACGGCGCCCGCGCAGGCCAGCGGCGGCGCGGTCGCATCACCGGTCGGCGCTTGGCCGATGATGGCGTAACCGAGGTAGCGGTCATCGGTGAAAGCCCGTTCGACCACGGCGGCGTCGAGGGCACCGGCCCGGTGCAGCCCGTCGAGAATCCGCGCCACGGTCTCCCTGCAAAGGGTGCCCAGCGGGGTGCAGACGAGCACCCGCAGCAGGCGGGTGTCGGTGGCGGCAATGGCCCGCTCCGCCACCTCGTCCAACAACAGCCGGTGCCGGACGTCGCGCCCGAGAAAGGCAGCGAGCAGGGCTTTCCGATGAGCCGTCGGCCACGGCGCATCCAGCAGGCCGGTGATGTCGTCCGGCCGGTCGACCGGGAAGCCGGCGTCGTAGAGCTCGTCCAGCTCCGCGACGATATCGGCCACGTGCGGTGCCAGGTTCCCGATCGTCTGGTCTTCGCCCTGCCTGATCCGGAGCCGGATCACCTCGGCGGTATCCCGCAGTCCCGCCACGTCGCCGGCCTCCAGCGCGACCCGCGCCCGGTCCACCAGCCGCCACAGCGCCCCGCGCTGTTCGTGGACGACGTCGATGTAGATCTCTGGTACGGATCGCTCCACCACGATCAGCCTCCCGCCAGCGCGACCAGCCGCAGGAACACGACCGGCTCACCCAGCCGAAGCGTGACCTCTTCGTCCAAGCCGACGACCTGCCGTCCGCCGACGAAGACCACGAACGTGCCCCGGGCGAAGGCCCGGTGCGCCCGCGCAGCCTCCGTGGTCACGTCCGGGTTCGCCGGCGCCTGCCGCGGCAACCTGATCGCACCGGTGCAGGCCTGCGCCCGGAGATCGTCGTTGGACAGGTACTGCCGGTCGAGGACGCGCCGGCAACGCACCGCGTCGGCGCGCAACTCCCGGATCTGCTCCTCGACCGCGCGCTGGATCAGCTCCCGCACCGTCGTGCGATCGCCGACCAGCCGCACCAGCACCGCCGGCACGTCACCGCCAGACGCGCCGGGCACCCGGCTGCGCACCTCGATGTCGACCACGGCCGCCACCATAGAACAGCGCCCTGTCAGGAATTGGCCACAGTGGAATACGCGGCGTTACCGCTCGGCGACCCGTAATGCGTGACACCTCCTTGGTCTGCCGACAGCTTTGCTGCGCATCGGCATTTGGTGCAGCCTGGCCCGGCCTTGACGCGGTTGCCAGGTGTGGTTCGCCAGGTGTGTCCGCAGTGGCAACGCCACCGGCATCGATCGCTGGAGTTGGGCCCCAGCAGATCTGGGCCAACATTCGGGCGTGTGAGGTTCTCGACGAACTCGGTGGCGATCTCGGGGTGTCGGTCGGCGGGTTCAGCCGCAGAGCAGCCGGGCCGGGTTGTCCTCCGTGATCCGCTCGAACTCCCCGTCGTCGATCCCCGCCTCTCGCAAGGCGTCCCGGAAAGTCGTCTGCAGGAACGTGTAGCCGGTGCCGCCGTATGCGCTGAGCTGCGATTTCACGCAGACGTCGTGGGAGAGCAGGATCTGGTCGACATGCCCCGCTCGCGCGAGCTCGACCACCAGCGCCACGCGCCGCCGCACCTCGTGCGGGTTCGCCGTGAAGATGGTGTCGATCCCGACGTAGGCCCCGCGCCGCGCGATTTCCAGCGCGTAGCCCGGCTTCTCGACCAGGTCGCAGTGCCCGATCGCGATCCGCTCCGGCGCGACGTCCTCCGCCGCGAGCAGGTCGAGCTGCGGCAGCCCGACCGGCCAGCGCGCCGCATGGGTGTAGATCGCCGCCCCGGTTGCGCGGTGGGCGCGGGCGGCTGCCCGGAAGGAACGCTCCTCCGCCGCCGAGATGTACCACTTGTCGGCGCCGATCTCGCCGATGATGCCGGCCCGGGTGCCGGTCCCCGGGAAGCCTTCGGTCAGGTCTCGGACCAGCTGCTCGGCGATCTGGTCCGGGTCGTGCCGGTCGAACCAGTCCCGGTCCAGGAACGGGTCGCGGTAGTGCCCGGTGCCCAGCACCACGTTGAGCCCGGCGGCCTTCGCGACGCGCGCGACGGCCAGGACGTTCTCCGGGTCTCGGGTGTCGCCTGCGGCGTCGCTGCGGGGGTCCGGGGCGGCTCCGACGGTCAGTTCCGCGGAGGTGAGGTCCACGATCGTGCCACCGCCGAGTTCGGCGAACGCGCCGACTTCCGCGGTGACCAGCCGCTCGTCGGTGATCAGGCCGTCGCCGCGGCGCTCGCGGAGCAGGTTGATGAACAGGTGCTCGTGCGGCAGGGTCGGGCCGAGCCGGTCGCGGTCGACCGGACCGGATGTGGTCATCGCGCTGGGCATGCTGATTCCTCTCAGGCCACCGATTCGAATTGGCGCGCTTGGCTTTTCGCCCCCAGGCGGCGCTGCGCGGCCAGGCTGCCGAGCAGGCTCCACACCGCGATCACGAGCAGCAGCGTCGCCGCGGGCCAGGAAGCGTTGCCGGACAGCACGAGCAGCTGGGTGGCGAAGTACGGCAGCAGGCCGCCGACCACCCCGGCGAGGTTGACGCCCATCGCGACGCCCGTGTAGCGCAGCGACGGCGGGAAGATCGACGCGATCAGGGTGCCCAGCGCAGCGTAGGTGATGGTGAGCATGCCGATCCCGACGGCCGCGCCCAGCACCACCAGCACCGGGGATCGCGTGTCGACCAGCAGGAACACCGGGAAGGCGGTGATCGCCGAGAGCAGCGAGCCGGCGACGCACATCCGGCCCGGGCCGAACCGGTCGGCCAGCCGGGCGCTCAGCGCCATCACCGGGAACTCCAGCGCCGCCGGGATCAGCGTCGCCGCGAGCATCACGTGCCTGGGCAGGCCCAGCGCGGTCGTGCCGTAGCCGACCAGGAACGTCGTCAGCAGGTACAGGCCGCCGGTGTTGGCGATGGTCGCCGACAACGCGATCACCACCTCCCGCCAATGGCCCCGCAGCACCGCCAGGACAGGCACCTTCTCCCGGGATTCCCTTTCGAACAAGGGGGATTCCTCGATCCGGCGCCGGACCTGGAAGCCGACCAGCAGCAGCGCGAACGAAACCAGGAACGGGATCCGCCAGCCCCACGCCACGAACTGCTCCTCTGGCAGCAGCGTCGCCAACGCCATCGCACCGCTGGACAGCAGCGTCCCCGCCGGCGCCCCGTACTGCGGCATCGCGCCGTACCAGCCGCGCCGCCCCTCTGGCGCGTGCTCGACCGCCATGAGCGTCGCACCGGACCACTCGCCGGCCGCCGAAAGCCCTTGCAGGCAGCGCAGAACGGCGAGCAGCACCGGGGCCATGAAGCCGATCTGCTGGTATCCCGGCAGCAGGCCGATCGCGCCGGTGGACAGGCCCATGATCAGCAGCGTGGCGGTCAGCGCCCGGCGGCGGCCGAGGCGGTCGCCGATGTGCCCGAACAGGATCCCGCCCAGCGGCCGGACGACGAAGCCGACCGCGAACGTGAGGAAGGAGGCGATCAGGCCGGTGCCCGGATCGAGATCGGGGAAGAAGACGCGGTCGAAGACCAGCGCGGCGGCCGCGCCGAAGAGGAAGTAGTCGTACCACTCCAACGCCGTGCCGATGAACGCCGCGGAAGCGACTCGCCGCAGTTCTCTGGTGCCGTGCATCCCATCACTCCCGCCGCGATCCGATCCGATCGGACCGTGTCCGTCGATCGATCGATCGAGTAGCAGGGATCGTAAGGCGGCCGACCGAGGGCCGCAAGACCCGTCTCCACACGTCCACAGTGGATTCTTCCGGCGCCGGTGTTGAACCTGACGTAGCGGGAGGTTCTAGTGTCGTTCCCGTGACCGGAACCGGGGGCGAGAAGCAGCCGCAGTGGAGCGTTGGGGCGCTGGCCAGGGCTACCCGCCTGACCGTGCGCACGCTGCACCACTACGACGAGCTCGGGCTGCTGCGGGCCGGCGAGCGAACCCGGTCCGGGCACCGCCGGTACACCGAGCACGACCTGCAGCGGCTCTACCAGATCCGGCTGCTGCGGCAGCTGGGGATGTCTCTGGAGGAGATCGGCGATGTGCTGGCCGATCCCGCCGCGCTGCGCGAGGTGCTCGTCGGCCACCTCGACCAGCTCGACGAGCAGGCCGGCCGGCTGGACGCGCTGCGAGGCCGGACCAGGAACCTGCTGGAGCAGCTGGACGGCTCGTGGCGCCCGGAGAGCGGCGAGTTCCTCACCGCGCTGGGCCGGATGACCACGATCGACCAGTACATCACCGACGAGCAGCAGGCCGTCCTGGACGAACGCGCCGACGCGCTCGGCGCTGAGGGCAGGAAGCTGCTGGACGCGGAATGGCCGCTGGTGGCGGCGAAGCTGGTGCGGCACTGCCAGGCCGCCGACCCGGTGGACGATCCCGAGGTGCAGCGCGCCACGCGGCGCCTGTTCGAGCTCGGCGACCTGTTCACCGGCGGCGACCCCGCGATCCTGCAGACGATGCTCCGCTTCCTCCGGGAACGCGCCGTCCCCGACGACCGGGGCTTCGTGTTCGGCGAGGACTTCTTGGACTACCTGGACCGCGCCTGCTCGGTCATGCGGAAGAGCTGAACTCGACGAAAAGCCCGAACGGAAGTTGCGGGCTCGACCTGTCATGCCCTGGGAACGGAAGGGGAAAACATGTTGCGCACGACGACGATCCTCGCCGCCGCGCTGCTGCTCGCCGCCGGCGGCACCGCGCACGCGGAGCCGACGACCTTGCGGCTACCGGCGCCGACCGGACCGCACCGGCTCGGCACCACGATGCTGCACCTGGTCGACCGCGACCGGACCGACCCGTGGAACGGCACCGCCAGGGAACTGATGGTCACGGTGTTCTACCCCGCGAGCACCGTCCGCGGATACCCGGTCGCACCGCAGCTGACGCCCGCGGCGGCCGAGGTGTTCAAGGGCTTCGACCCGGTCCACCTGCATCCGGAGCTGCCGGACGAGGGCGTGGACTGGGCGGCCACCGCGACCCACTCGCACACCGGCGCGCCCGCGCAGCCCGTCGCGCGCCCGGTGCTGCTCTACAGCCCGGGCGGCGCCGACCCGCGCACGATCGGCACCGGGCTCGCCGAAGAACTCGCCAGCCACGGCAACGTCGTGGTGACCATCGACCACCCCGGCGAAACCAGCGAGGTCGAATTCCCCGGCGGCCGGGTGCGCACGATCGACGTCCCCGGCGATCCCCGGACCGACCCGGAGCTGTTCCGCACCATGCTCGACACCCGGGTCGCCGACACCCGGTTCGTCCTGGACCGGCTGGGCGACCTGGCCGCCGGGCGCAACCCGGACGTGGAAGCACGCGCGCTGCCCGAGAACCTCGGCCGGGAGCTGGACCTGCGGCGGATCGGCGCGTACGGCCACTCCGCAGGCGGCGCGACGGTGGCCGAGGCGCTGTACGAGGACCGGCGCATCGACGCCGCCGTCAACATGGAGGGCTACCTCGACTACCTGCCGGAACAACCCGGCCAGGACGGCGAACTGCTCCCGGTGGCCCGGGACGGCGTGGACCGGCCGTTGCTGTTGCTGGGCACCGATGGCTTCCGCGACGAGCGCTTCGAGCGCACCTGGACGGCGATGCTCGCCCACCGGGGATGCACCCGCTGGGAACAGCTCGACAACGCCACGCACTGGGTGTTCACCGACTACGGCGCCCAAGCGCCCCAGCTCCAGGACGCCGGGCTGATGAGCGCCGAGGACCGGGCGAAGCTGGTCGGCGCGATCGACCCGGCCGAATCGGTGCCCGCGATCCGCGACCACGTGCGCACGTTCTTCGCACGACACCTACCCCGCTGACGGGCGACGGCTCCACTGTGGTCAGTCGCGCCCGCCCATCTCCCGCTCTTCGTCCGCCCAGGCCGAGAGCCCTGCCAGAAAGCCTGCCCGGTCGCTCGCCGAAAGCTTCGACATCGCCCGCACCAGCGGCGCGCAGCGGATGGCGACGAACTCCTCGTACACCTCGCGAACACCCGGCGGGAAGGACACCAGGGTCCGCCTGCGGTTGGCGGGGTCTTCCTCGCGGACGACGAGCCCGGACCGGCCGAGCGCGCCGACCAGTTCGCTCACGGTCGACAGCGACAGCCGCAGCCGCTTCGCGAGCTCACTGACGCTCGCCGGCTCCCCGGCCATGAGCTGGGTGAGCACCGCGCCGTGACGCGCGCTCAGGCCGTGTTCCTCGAAGGTCGTGCGCAGCTGTTCGGGCATCTCGCTGCGCACGCGCCGGAACGACGCCGCGATCAGCGGGATCTGGCCGAGCACCAGCAGTTCCGCCGAAGTGGGGCGCGGCGCGTCGGGACTCGTCTCGGGCGTTGCGGTCACGGCACCATGATATCTATGTTTGGAGATCCAAACTAATCTGATTTCCGAAGCAACCCGGAGGAGCTCCCATGCACAGCACGGTGCTGGCCGTCCACGTCACCCTCGCCCTGCTGCTCACCGTCATGCTCGGCGTGCAGACCGCCGAACTCAGCCGACTCCGCCGCGACGCGGCCGGGCAGCGCGCGCCCGGACTTGAGGTGCTGGTGAACGTGATACCGCTGGTCAACGTCCTGGTCGCGGCCAGCGGCGGAATCCTGCTGCGGCAGGGCTCCGAGGTCGGCGCCTGGGTCGCGGCCGGGATCGTCTCCAGCATCTCGATCCTGGCGACCTCGATCTACACGAGCAGGCTGCTGCGCCGGCCGGGCCGGCTCTCCCGCCAGGCGAACGCGGGAACCGCGGCGGTCCAGTGGGGCGCACCGGCGTTCACCCTGGCCGGCGCGTTCCTCATGGCGGCCCGCCCGATGGACTTCGCGGTCGCGTTCGCGCCGGTGGCGCTGGCCGTCGTGGTCACCGCCGCGGCGTACTTCCGCGCCACCAGCGCCAGCCCCGCCAGCGCATGAGACCTGTCCCCGACTTCGGTCGCGGACGCCTCAGCACGTCGGCCATCGGCCGAAGGCCGACGGCCGCGTCCGGCCCGACCGCAGTTTCCCCTGCGACTCCGCCCGCGCCGAGCGGGCGGAGCCCGGTTCCCGCGAAATCGCCTCCTGGGATTGCGATTTCGCGCTAAATCGCCGCTAGCACCGCTCGGCGTACCAGGTGGGAGGTTCGCCGAACATGTCCTTGAAGTCCCGGGCGAAGTGCGCCTGGTCGGCGTAGCCGAGTTCGGCCGCGAGCGCCGCCCAGTTCCCCTCCCCCATCCGCTCGGTCGCCTCGCGCAGCCGGTAGCGGCGGATCACCCACTTCGGCCCGATCCCGACGTACTCCGCGAACAGCCGCTGCAGCCGGCGGACGCTCGTGCCGAGCTCATCGGCGAGCGCGTCGACCCTGGTGATCTGGGGTTCCGCGGCGATCAGCGCGACGATTTCCGCGGCCTCGTCGGCCTTCGGGTCGGGCCGCGGCAAGCGAGCCCGGAGGAACCGCTCGACCTCGGCCACATCCGGCGCGTCCGGCAGCCCAGCGCCGAAGATCTCGCGCGCGTCGATCGACCGGTCCGTGATCGTCGAGACCGATGCGCCTAGGAACGGCCGGAAGCAGCCGGGCCGGAACGCCACCCCGAACACCCCGCTGCAGCCTTCCAGCACCCTGGTCTGGTGGCCGCTGAAGACGCCGTTCACGGTCGCGCCGCCGTCCTGGAACGTCAGGTGCACGTTCGGGAAGGGCACGATCAGCTGCCGGTAGGGCTCGCGGTAGTCCCAGGAAACGACCCAGTAGCGCTCGACGTGGCGGGCGAGGTCCGGTGACGGGGCGTGGGTGGCGTGGCGCTGGTACTTCGTCCACGCACCCCCGAGTCCGCGGGCGTCCCTGGTCACGGGTGGATCCTATGTCGCGTTCGTTCAAGACGTCGGCCGCCCGCCGTGCTTGTCTGGGGCCATGTCCGAAGCACAGTTCCTGACCCGCGCGGCCGCGTCGCTGCGGGAAGTCGTTCGCAACATCAAGCCCGACCAGCTCGACGCCCCGACGCCGTGCGCCGAGTACGACGTGCGCAAGCTGGTGAACCACCTGCTGTTCTGGGGGCCGTCGCTGGAGGCCGCCGCGCGCAAGGAGACGGTGCCGCCGCCCGCCGAAGCCGAGCAGGACCTGGACCTGACCGGCAGCGACTGGGCCGCGGACCTGGTGGCACTGCTGGACCGCACCGCGGGCTCCTGGAGCGAGCCGGGCGCGTGGGAAGGCACCACGCACATGGGCGGCCCGACGGAACTGCCCGCCTCGCTGGTCGGCGGCATGATCGTGGTGGAGCTGGTGGTGCACGGCTGGGATCTGGCGAAGGCCACCGGACAGCGCGTGGCGCCGGACGACGACGTCCTCGACTACGTGCACGGCGAGGTCGCGAAAACCGCCGAGCAGGGCCGGGCGATGGGCGTCTACGACGCCGAGGTCACCGTCCCGGCCACTTCGTCCACATTGGACCAGATCCTCGGCCTGGCGGGGCGGAACCCCGCCTGGTCGCCCTGACCGGGAGCTTCAAGGTTTCCGCTGGTCACTCGGCCCGTGAGTGTTTTGGAGTGCTTTAGCGCTCCAAAACACTCACGACCTCAAGTCGGCGGCGCGGGCGCGGCGGCGGTCGAGCTTGCCCTTCCAGCCCGCGATGGCGCCGAGCAGGAACAGGCCGCCGATCACCATCAGGGCGATCGAGAAACCCTTCGGAACGCCGATGGTGTGCTCCGGCGTGAAGCCATCGGCGACTGCGGCCCGCAGCCCGAGCAGGAACGAGACGCCGAGACCGCCCAGCGTGATGGCCGGCGCGATGGCGCCGAGCGCGAAACCGCCCACGACGGACGCCGCGATGCCGCCCACGATCGCCAGGGGCATCGCGCCGCCCAGTGCGTCGTTGGTGGCACAGGAACCGCCGCCGCAATCCCAGTCCAGCGTGTCGACGTAGTGCGCGAACGAGTGCAGCGCCCACCAGGTCAACGGCGTGAGCACCAACCACACCACCGCCATGATGATCCGGTGGTGGCGACGGACGAACCGCCACACGGGCGCCCACGAGGATTCCATGAGCTCAGCCTAAGCGGTCGTTTCAGGATGGGGCGTGGTGTGGCGATTTCGCGCGAAATCGCCCCGGGAACCGGAGCGGCCTCGGAAGCCACGAAGCGGACCGGCGGCGCGCACCACCCGGCGCGCGACTAGAAATCGAACGCCGCCTGCGCGCCTTCGGTGTTGCGCCGCTCGAAGTCAAGCAGGTGCTGCTTCCGGCCCAGCCCGCCGCCGTAGCCGGTCAGGCTGCCGTTGGAGCCGACGACCCGGTGGCAGGGCACGATGATGCCGATCGGGTTCTTGCCGTTGGCCAGGCCGACGGCCCGAGAGGCGCTCGGCTTCCCGATCCGCTCAGCCAGCTCGCCGTAGGAAATCGTTTCGCCGTAAGGGATTTCGCACAGGGCGGCCCACACGGTGCGCTGGAACGGGGTGCCGGCCGGCGCCATCGCCAGGTCGAACTCGCTGCGCTGCCCCGCGAAGTACTCGCCCAGCTGCTCGATCACCGGCCCGAACGGCGTCGCGTCCGGCTCGCCGAAGTTCTCCTCGGGCGGGCGATGGCGCTGGTCTTCCATGTAGAGACCGGTCAGGGCCCCGTCGACGGCGACGAGGGTGAGCGGCCCGACGGGGCTGTCGATGACGGTCTTCACCGAATGCACGGAAATCCTCTCCTCAGGCGGGAAGCCGGTTGATCGCGTGGTCGCCGGTCGCCCACAGGTACTGCACGGCGTACGCCCGCCAGGGGCGCCAAGCGGCCGCATGCCGGGTCAGCGCCGCTGGCGTCGAGGGCAGCCCCAGGTTACGGGCGGCGTACCGGATGCCGAGGTCGGTGGGCACGAACGCATCGGGATCACCCATGGCGCGCATGGCGACCGTCTCGACGGTCCACGGGCCGAAACCCGGCAGCTCGGCGAGCTGGGCGCGGGTCCGGTGCCAGTCGCTGCCGACGCTCAGGTCGATGCCGCCGGCGGCCAGGGCGCCGATCAGCGTCGTGATCGTCTTCCGCCGCGACTGCGGGAAGGCGAGCGTCTCCGGGTCGAGCTCGGCCAGCGCCGCCGCGTCCGGGAACAGGTGGGTCAGCCCGCCCGCTGGGTCATCGACGGGCTCGCCATGGGCGGTGACCAGCCGAGCGGCATGCGTCCGGGCCGCCGCGGTGGAAACCTGCTGCCCGAGCACGGCCCGCACCGCGAACTCGGCGGCGTCGACGGTCCGCGGCACCCGCCGCCCCGGCTCCTTCTCGACCAGCGGCGCGAGCACCGGATCCGCGCGCAGGAGATCGTCGACGGCGACCGGATCGGCGTCGAGGTCGAGCAGCCAGCGGCAGCGGGTGATGGCGGCCGACAGATCCCGCAGATCGGTCAGGGTCAACCGGCAGTCGATGTACTCGGGCTGCGGCCGGAGCGTGACGACGCCGTGCCCGTGCGGCAGGCGCAAGGTGCGGCGATAGGCCCCGTCGCGCCACTCCTCGACCCCGGGCACGGCGGTGGCGGCGAGGTGCCCGAAGAGGTTGTCCGGGCACAAAGGCGCCCGGAACGGCAACCGCAACGCCAACGATCCGGCGGCGGCCGGCTGCCGCTTCGAAGCGCGCGCCCGCAGCTCGGTCGGGACGAGCCCGAAGACCTCGCGCACGGTGTCGTTGAACGTCCGCACGCTGGCGAAACCAGCAGCGAACGCGACATCGCTCATGGGCACGGACGTGGTCTCGATCAGCAGCCGCGCTGTCTGCGCGCGCTGAGCCCTGGCCAGCGCAAGCGGCCCGGCCCCCAGCTCGGCCAGCAGCTGCCGCTGGATCTGCCGCACGCTGTACCCCAGCCGCGCGGCGAGCCCCGGAACGCCTTCCCGGTCGACGACGCCATCAGCGATCAGCCGCATCGCCCGGCCCACCAGGTCCGCCCGCTCGTTCCACTGCGGCGAGCCGGGGCTGGCATCGGGCCGACACCGCTTGCAGGCCCGGAACCCAGCCTGCTGAGCAGCGGCGGCGCTCGGATAGAACCGCATGTTCTCCACCTTGGGCGGAACGACCGGACAACTGGGCCGGCAGTAGATCCCGGTGCTGATCACGGCGGTGAAAAACCACCCATCGAACCGAGAGTCCTTCGACTGAACGGCCCGAACACACCGCGCCACATCCTCATGCATGCCAACCAGCATCACCACAGCACCAAGCCAGCGCTAGCGAAAAAACGACATCTACGTGTCAGTCCAGCCCCCTCAGCGGCGACCCCGACTGGCCATACCCGCCCCGGCACACCTCCCCGAGTTAGGGTTCGTGGGGGGTTTTTGGGGGGTGTGGAGGGGCCAAAACACAACAACACAATACACAA
>NZ_JBFAIN010000035.1:0-85084 GCF_040654735.1 Saccharopolyspora sp. NPDC050642
GCGGGGATGGCCCGGTGTGGGTTGGCTCGTTTGCGGCTTGCGTTGCGGGGTGGCCGTTTTCGGGTTGGCCGGGGCTGGTGGGGTTTGGTTTCGGGTTGATCCGTCACAGGGGTCGGGCCGTTGTGGGGATGACTCGACTTCGCGGGAAATCGACCCCTGGTCGCCGGGCACGGTGCGCACGGCCGATAGTGGCGCGGGGTTTGGTGGTGGAGGGGGTCGCCTTCGGCGTGTCGTGACCGTTTCCCTTGACATGACTCGGTTTTCACGACCCATGGCGGGGTGTTTCACCTGATCAAGCGACCATAAAAACAGTGCGAACGCATGTTCGAATCAGGAGAATGGAGGTATGACACCGCTACTGAACACCCAGGACACGACCAGGGACCTCGTTGGTCCGTGGTCGGCGGTGTCCTGCACCGATGCCGAACTCGCGGCCCGTATCCAAGAACTGGAGAAGGAGATGCGGGTGCTGATGTGGGAGCAACTGCAATACATCGCCGAAGCCGACCACCGCGCCATCCACACCGAGACCACCACCCGATCGCTACAGGTCTGGCTACAGGGGCTTCTCAACATCGACCCGCGTGACGCGAAAAGCCGTGTCACGGTGGCCCGCAATGTTGAAGACCGGCGGACCCTGTATGGCGAGACGATGCCTCCGGACCTTCCCGACACAGCTCACGCTCTCTCTGAAGGCGCGATCGGGCTGGAGCACGCGCGCGTCATCGTCAACGGAATCCGACGCCTACCCGAGTACGCCCGCTGCCACCAGGTCGCCGAGGTCGAATCAACCCTCGCCGGGTATGCGCGGACGATGTCGCCGAGGGAGTTGGAGAAACTCGCCGAACGCATCCGCTACCTGCTCGACCAGGACGGCGCCTACCGCGACGAAGAAACCCAACACGAAGCACGCGAGTTGCACTACGCGACCGCCCGGGACGGGATGACCGTCATCAAGGCGAAGCTGGACCGTGAAACCGGGGCGAAGTTCGCTGCGCTCATGCAACCGCTGGCCGCGCCCCGACCCGAGATCGACGGAGAGAAAGACCCGCGCACGGCCGGGCAGCGGAACGCCGACGGGTTCGCCGCATTGCTGGACCTGGCGCTGGACCATGATGGGATGCCGCGCACCGGTGGACAGCGGCCGCAGATGACCATCGCCATCGACTTCGAGGACCTCAAGCGGGGCTTGGAGGTCATCGGCGAGGACGGCATGCCCGGCACGCTCAACACCGAACGCGCCATCACTGCCCAGAACGCACGCAGGATCGCCTGCGACGCCGAAATCCTGCCGATCGTCCTCGACGGCGACAGTCTCCCGTTGGATGTGGGCAGGGCGAAGCGAACCGCGCCCACTCACATTCGAGCCGCGTTGCTTCGACGTGATGGCGTGTGTGCCTTCCCCGGGTGCGACCGACCGCCGGGAACTTCCGAAGCGCACCACGTCCAGCACTGGGCCGACGGTGGTGCCACTGATTTGGACAACATGGTCATGCTCTGCGGTCACCACCACCGCTCGCTTCACAACCAGCGCTGGGACATCACCATGCGTGACGGGCGGCCCGAGTTCATCCCACCGCCCACAGTGGACCCCAGACGAACACCCAGACCAGGCGGCAGAGCGCTACCCGCCCAGCATCGCGAGTACCTCCGGGAGCTCATCCCCGCACCACGGGGCCCGGCGGGCGCGGCATGATGCCCAGGTGGGTGTGGTCGTGCGGAGGACGTCGGACGTAGGATGTTCGGGCAACGTTGGTGGTGCTTGATCGGTGGAGGGCTTGATGGCGGGTGGCGGCAAGTTGCTTCAGGACAAGGTCGTCGACCTGATCCTGGAGTCCGGGCTGCCGCCGGGCGCTCCGCTGCCGAGCGAGCCGCAGCTGATGGCGCAGTTCGGCGCTAGTCGCAACTCCATCCGGGAGACGCTGCGGGCGCTGCACACCCTCGGCATCGTGGACATCCGGCACGGGTACGGGACCTTCGTCGGGGAGGCGCCGGTGACCGCGCTGCTTCCCGGGTTGCTGTTCCGCGCTCGGCAGTCCGCTCGGCAGGACGCCTCCACGCTGGCCGACTTCCTCCAGCTGCGGCGGATCCTGGAGACCGCGTTGATCTCCGAGGTGCCGCAGCACGCCGACGACGAGCTGATCGGCGAGCTCGAGTCGTGCATCGCCGAGATGCGCAGCGGCGACGTCGTCGAGGCCGATCGGCGGTTTCACCAGGCGCTGTACCGGCCGGTCGGCAACGAGATCGCGGTGCAGCTCATCGACCTGTTCTGGACCGTCTACCACCGCGTCGAAGCCGAGATCGATCCGCCCGAGGTGGTGCGCGACGAGATCGGCGACGAGCACCAGCGCATCGTCGACGCCATTCGCGCCGGTGATTGCGACGCGGCAGCCGGGGAGATGGCCAGGCACTTCTCCGACATAGAGCGGCGTTCGCGGCGCTTCGTCGACGAGCAGCAGTAGCCCGCCGTGGAGCAGCTAGACGACCTCGATCGCCGGATCGTGGCCGCCCTGCAGGTCAACGGCCGGGCGAGTTGGACGGACATCGCGGGCGTGGTGGGCACCTCGGTGACCACGGTGGCCCGGCGCGCGCAGCAGCTGCTGGCCGACGGGATCGTGCGGATCACCACGCTGACCAGGCTGCAGCAAGGCGGCGACGGCGACTTGTTCCTGGTCCGGGTGTCCTGCGCGGCCGGTCAGCAGTTGGTGACGGCCGCTGCGCTCGCGGACCGTCCGGACGTCCGCTTCCTGGCGGTGCTGACCGGCGAACACGACCTGATCGTCGAGATCCAGGTCCCGAACGGGGCCGGGCTGCACGCGCTGCTGGTGGAGGAGCTGCAGGGCATCCCGTGGGTGCGGGACAGCGTCGCCGACCTCGTGCTGCACACCTACAAGATCGGGCAGGACTGGAGCCGCCAGCTCCTCGGCAGCGCCAGCGTGCTGTCCGAGCCGCGCACGCTGCACCTGTGCGAAGACTCGCACCTCGACGAGCTCGACGGCTGGATCGTCGCGCTGCTGCACGAGAACGGTCGCGCCGGTTTCCAGAGCCTTGCCAAACAGCTCGGCGTCAACGAGAGCACTGTGCGGCGGCGCTGCGAGGCGCTCTTCCGCCAGGGCTGCGTGGAGACCGTGACGCTCGTGCCTGCTGCCGCGCTCGGGTACGAGGCCGAGGTCCTGCTGTTCGTTTCCGTCGAGCCCTCGAAGCTGGAAGCCGTCGCCGCGCGGCTTTCCGAGCATCGCGGCGTTCGGTTCGTCGCCGCCCTGCTGGGCCAGTACTCGCTGGTCTGTGAGGTGATCATGCCGACCACCGCGGACCTCTACCGCTTCGTCACCGGCACCCTCGGCCGCATCGACGGGGTCCGCAGCTGGCAGGCGAACGTGGAGGCGCTGACCGTCAAACGCGGCTTCGTCGTGGTGCCCTGGGCGCAGGCCGCGCTGGCGAAGGCCCGGAATACTGCTGCCGGCCCAACGGATTAGGCCGTCGATTCTGCCGATCAGATCCCTACTGGCGAGTAGCATCTGTCGCGATCACGACGATCGCCTGGAGGATCAATGACGATCAGCCGTCGGCACCGCATGCTCATGCTGTGCTCCCTGACCGCCGCCGGGATGCTCGGCGCGACATCGGTGAGCGCGGCCGAGCGCAGCCCCGAAGGTCCGGAGCTGCACAGCTTTCCGCCCGCGTTCGGGTTCTCCATGCTCAACCCGGACGTGGACGCCCCGGGCACCAACGACTGGTCCTGCCGGCCGACCTCGCAGCACCCGCGTCCCGTGGTGCTCGTGCACGGCACCTGGGAGAACCGGTACAACAACTTCGCCGAACTCGCCCCGGCGCTGAAACGGGACGGTTACTGCGTTTTCGGGCTCGACTACGGCGATTCCGACGACAACGGCGCCGGCCTGCACCCGGCCGTCAAGGGCACCGGCGACATCCGCCGCTCCGCCGCCGAGCTCGCCGACTTCGTCGACGAGGTGCTCGCCGCCACCGATTCGTCCCAAGTGGACATCGTCGGCCACTCCCAGGGCGGCGTCGTACCCCGCCAGTACCTGAAGGCCGAAGGCGGCGCCGACCTGGACGATCCCGCGAACAACAAGGTCCGCAACCTGGTCACGCTCGGCGCGACGCACCACGGCACCACCCTCAGCGGCCTCGCGACGCTGGCCGACCACCTGCGACTGCTCGGCGTCGGGCAGCTGGTGCTGGGCGAGGCCGCGACGCAGCAGGCGCAGGGCTCGGAGTTCATGACCGAGCTCAACGCCGACGGGGACACCGTGCCCGGCGTCGACTACCACGTGATCGCGACCCGCTACGACGAGGTCACCACGCCCTACGAGTCGACGTTCCTGACCGCCGGACCCGGCGCGACGGTCCGCAACATCACGTTGCAGGACGGCTGCGCGATCGACGCCTCCGACCACCTGTCCATGACCTATTCGGGCCGGGCGATCGACTACGTCGAGCAGAGCCTCGACCCGACCGCACCCGAACCTCGGTGCGAACCGAACCCGCCGGTCTTCTGATCCGCCCCGCCGCCTACGGGCCGCGGACCTCCTGCCACTCGACCGCCGAACCTTCCCCCGCGGGATCGCGCACCGGCGGGGTCAGGCGGGCGATCTGCTCGTCGATCAGTTCGTCCAGCTCCGCCAGGCGGGCGCGCAGCTCCTCGGTGCGGCGGCGCGACGCGCCCGGCAGCTGCGCCGCCAAGTGCCCGTACTCCGCGAGCACGCTGGGCAGGTCGCTGCCGTCCTGCTGCCTGGGGATGTGGTCCATGCCTTGATGGTGCGGGCCGTGGCGGGATTCGTCGATTCGATCAGGCGGCGTCGAAGCGTCGCCGCCGGGGCCCGCCGAGCCCGGATATGCTCGCCGGAGGTTCACCCGGTGTGATGATTTTTCGGAAGGTTGGGGTGTGGAGATGACCGACACGGCCGCGCTGGAGCGGGCCCGGGCGCTGCTCGCCGAGCACCCGGTGATCGACGGCCACAACGACCTGCCCTGGGCGCTGCGCGAGAACGTCGGCTACGACCTGGACCGCTGCGACATCTCCCAGGACCAGTCGGCGCTGCTGCACACCGACCTGGCTCGGCTGCGGGCCGGCGGCGTCGGCGGCCAGTTCTGGTCGGTGTACGTCAAGGCCGAGTTCCAGGGCGACAAGGCGGTCAGCGCGACCATCGAGCAGATCGACTGCGTGCGCGCCCTCGCCGCGCGCTACCCGGAGCACCTGCAGCTGGCGAACACCGCCGACGAACTCGTCGCGGCCCGCGCCGCCGGCCGGATCGCCTCGCTGATGGGCGCCGAGGGCGGGCATTCCATCGCGTGCTCGCTGGCCACCCTGCGCGCCCTGTACGAACTGGGCGTCCGCTACCTCACGCTCACCCACAACGACAACGTGCCGTGGGCCGACTCGGCCACCGACGAGCCCGCTGCGAACGGGCTGACTCGGTTCGGCGTCGAGGTGGTGCGCGAGATGAACCGGCTGGGCATGCTGGTCGACCTCTCGCACGTCGCCCCCGACACCATGCGGGACGCGCTGCGCGCCACCCGGGCCCCGGTGATCTTCTCGCACTCCTCGTCCCGGGCCGTCTGCGATCACCCGCGCAACATCCCCGACGACGTGCTGGCCGCGCTGCCCGCCAACGGCGGCGTTGCGATGGCGACCTTCGTGCCGAAGTTCGTGCTCCCGGCGGCGATCGAATGGAGCAAGCAGGCCGAGGCCGTCCTGGCCGAGCGGGGCTTCCACCCGCTGGACACGACACCCGAGGCGCTGGAGGCGTTGCGGGCTTACGAGGACGCCACCCCGCGGCCGGTCGCCACCGCCGCGACCGTGGCCGACCACCTCGACCACATGCGCGAAGTGGCGGGCATCGACCACATCGGCATCGGCGGCGACTACGACGGCGTCGCCTTCACCCCGCGAGGCCTGGACGACGTCGCCAGCTACCCGAACCTGATCGCGGAGCTGCTGACCCGCGGCTGGTCCGAGGCCGACCTCGCCAAGCTCACCTGGCACAACGCCGTGCGCGTGCTCCGGGACGCGGAGGCCGTCGCCCGCGACCTCCAGCGCACCGAGCGCCCGTCGATCGCGACCATCGAGCAGCTGGACGGCGCCGACGGCCCTCGTTAGACCATTGGGGCGGGACGGTGAGACATCTGTTGACCAGGTGTCTCACCGTCGATAGCTTCGGGGCGTCGAACACCCGCCCGAGACGAGGTGCTGCGAATGAGGCGTTTCGACCGGCTGGAGCGCATCCTCCAACTCGATCCCGACCGCGACTGCGAGGAGATCTACCGGCTGCTCGCCGAGTACGAATTCCCCTGGGACATCACGAAAGCCCTGGAATTCGCGCTGTTCCGCACCTACGCGGTGCCCAGCATCGGCCGCCTGCTCGACCGCACCGGCGAGTTCACGCGTGCCGCGCAGAAGCGCTACGACGACACCGTGCTGATCCTGTTCGAGATCTTCCACTGGGGCACCGAGAGCGACCGCGGGCGGCAGGCGCTGGAGCAGCTCAACGCCATCCACGGCAGGTTCCGGATCAGCAACGAGGACTACGTCTACACCCTGTCGACGTTCGTCGTGACGCCGGTGCGCTGGATCGACCAGTTCGGCTGGCGGAAGCTGCACCCGCGCGAGGTGCGGGCGCTGACCAACACGATGCGGCGGCTCGGCGAGGGCATGAAGCTCTCCGGCATCCCGCAGACCTATGCGGAGTTCGAGCGGCTCTTCGACGATTACGAGCGCGAGCACTTCGCGTTCGACGCGGGCGGCCGCCGGGTCGCCGACGCGACGCTGGAGCTGTTCGGAGCCTGGTACCCGAGCCTGCTGTCGCCGGCCGTGGCGCGCGCGGCGCGCTTCCTGATGGAGCCGCACCTGCTGACCGCGTTCGGGTTCCCGCAGGTCGCGGGCGTCGGCCGCAAGGCCGCCGAGGCGGCGCTGAAGGTGCGTGCCGGGCTGGTGCGGATGGGCCCGGTCCGGCCGGATTCCCGCCCGGTGGCCCCGGATCCGCTGTCCTATCCGGACGGTTACGAGATCGCCGACCTCGGCCCGGACTCGTTCCACGGCCACCAGGCCAAACGCCGGGCGAAGCAGGCGGCCTGCCCGGTGGCCACATGACGCCCGACGCGCTGGAAGGTGCGTTGCGGCGCCCGTTCGCGGAACCGGCGAACGATCGAGTGCTGGACGCGGCGCGGGAGGCGTTCGAGGACGTCGGCATCCAGCGGACGACGATGCGCGACATCGCCCGCCGCGCCGGGCTCGGGCGCGCCACGGTGTACCGGCGCTACCCGGACCGGGACGCGGTCGTGGCGGCCGTGCTGATGCGGGAGGTCCGCGTCTTCCTCGCCTGGCTGGACGAGCGGATCGACCACATCGAGGATCCCGCCGAGCAGATCGCGGAGTGCTTCGTCGCGGTCATCACCGGGCTGCGCGGGCATTCGCTGCTGAACAGGCTGCTGACGCTCGAACCGGCAGCGGCGCTGCCGGCGTTGACCGTGGACGCCGGTGCCGTGCTGGCCGTCGCCCGCGGCTACCTCGCCGCGAAGCTGCGCGAGCACCAGCAGGCCGGTCGGCTGCGGAGCTTCGATCCCGAGCCCGCCGCGGAGGTGTTCGTGCGGCTGGCGCACTCGATGCTGCTCAGCCCGCCCGGCTGCATCCCGGCGGACGACGACGCGCGGTCCCGCGCCTTCGCCCGCGCCCACCTGGTTCCCGTGGTCACCGGTTAGAGCAGCTTGATGTCGTCGATGAGCCAGCGGTCGTCGACCTGCACGAGGGTCATCTGCATGCGGTTGCGGTCGATGCGCGGCTGGGGCGTGTTGACGTTGGTGATCTGCTGGTCGACGAACAGCGCCACCACGGCGCGCTGCTGATCCGACTCGACGATGCCCGCCGACAGCACCGAGCCGTGCGAGACCGCCCGGTTCTGCTTGATCAGCTCGGTGAGCCCGGCGCTGATCTGCTTGTACTGCTCGGCGAACTGGCCGTGCGAGTTCGCGGTCACCGCGGCGAAGTTCCGGTCCAGCTCGTTGAAGTCGTAAGTGGACAGATCCGCGGCGTAGGTGCGGGCCGCCTCCAGCGCGCTGGAACGGGCTTGCGCGGCCGAGTGTTCCTGGAGCAGCTGCCAGCCGAGGTAGCCGACGGCGCCGAGGATCACGACCACCAGCGCGAGCACCGGTAGCGGCTTGCGGAGCGGTTGGGGCTTGACGTCGTGATCGGCTGCGGTGGCGGTGGCGGTCATCAGCGAACTCCTTGCAGCGGAATCGAATACCAGGGACCCGGGCGCGGCGCGTTGGCCGCGCCGCGCTGGCCGAAGTTCGGTTGGTCGGCGGGGCAGTGCCAGTCGAGCCCGGCCTCGCGGGGAGCCACTTCGGTGGGGGAGCGGCGTTCCTGCGGCGTGGCGCAGATCGGGCCCTGCGTGCCGACGAGGTAGAAGTCCGCGGTGTCGCCGTGCACCACGCCGCCCAGCCCGGAAAGCCCGGCGGGCAGCGAGATGATCAGCTGCTCCAGCGCCGGCGCGCGGACGGCGACGATCTGGCTGGTGGTCACCAGGTTGCCCAGCAGGGCGGTGGCCGCCGGATCGCTGCGCGCGAACAGGTCCGCGAGCTGCCTGGTGGCGCCGGGCGCGGTGTCCAGGATCCGGTTGATCTCCGGTTCGCGGTCCCGGATCTGATCGCTCAGCGAGCGCAGGCCCGCCGCCAGGTCGCGGATCCGGTCGCCCTGCGCGCCGTCGGGGCCGACGAGCGTCCGCGTCCCGTCGACCACGCCTTGCAGCTGCGGTTGCCGGGCCCGCAACACCTTTAGCAGCGTCGCCGAGTCGTCCAGGATGCGGGCGAGTTCCGGGCCGGCGTCCTGCAGCCCGGTGGCGAGGGCGTCGGTGACCGTCGCGACGTCCTCCGGCCGCAGCTGCTCGCTGAGTTCGGTGAAGTGCACCAGCATGGTTTCCAGCGGCATCGGCCGTTCGGTCCGATCCCGCTCGATGACGCTCCCGTCGCGCAGGAAGGGGCCGGAGTCGTGTTCCGGTTGCAGGTCGACGGTCTGCAGCGCCAGCGGCGTGGCCATGCTGACCACCGCCCGGGTGTCGGCCGGAACCCGGGCATCGGGATTCAGCGCCAGCTGCACCGAAACCCCGCCACCGCCCGGGTCGAGCCGCACGTCGGCGACGGTCCCGATCACCACGCCCCGGTAGGTGACCTGGGAGGTCGGCGTGATCGACGCGCTGTCGGTCATCCGCATGGTGACCCGCATCGGCTCGTGCAGCGCCCGCGGGCCGGCCACGTTCGCGACCACGTAGTACGTGCACGCGATGCTGATCACCAGGAACAGCGCGAGTTGAGCCAGGGTGAGGCGGCGGTTCATCGGGTGCCTCCTCGCAGGATCGCGCCCACGCCACCCTGGCCGGGCGCTGGCATCGGGGCGCCGGGGGCGAGCAGCTGCACGACGGTGCCCGGCACGTCGAGCGTGCCGTTGAACATCAGGTAGTCGCCGGGCGCGGCCTGCTGGAACAACCCGTAGAACCGGCGCAGCGACTGCACCGTGGTGCCGATGCTGCCGTCCAGGGCCTGCAGATCCGCCAGCACCGGCCGGAACTGCTCGACCTGCCTGGTCAGGGACTGGTCTGTCTGGTCCAGCAGGGCGGCGGTGGCGTTGCTCAGCGACGCGGTGTCGTCCAGCAGCGCGGTGAACCGCTCGCGCTCGGCCAGCAGCGCGTCGATCGCGGGCCGGACCTGCGTCACCGCCGCGTCCAGGACGGCCTGGTTCTCCGCCAGGTGCCGCGAGGTGGCGTGCACCGAGTCGATCAGCTCGGTGAGCTCGTCGCGGTGCCGGTCCAGCGAGGTCAGGATGTGCTCCAGCCGGCCCAGCAGGTCCCGCGTCTGCTGTTCGCGGCCGGCGAGCGCGGTGTTGAGCTCGGTGACGATGGTCCGCGCCTGGTCCAGCCCGGAGCCGTTGAGCAGGGTGGCGACGGCGGCGAGCGCGTTCTCGACGTCCGGGCCCCGGGAGGTCCGCTCGATCGGGATGACCGACCCGTCGCCGAGCACCTCACCATCCGATGTGGACGGTGGCTGCAGGATGACGAACTCCTCGCCCAGCGGGGAGGCCAGCTCCAGGCGAGCGGTGGTGCCGGCGGGCAGGCGGACGTCCTGGTCGATGTCGAGCGTCACGACGGCGCGGAAGTCCGCGGTGCCGATGTCCGACACCCGGCCCACCACGGCCTGCCCGATCCGGACCGCGCCGCCCATCGGCAGCCGCCCGGCGTCGGAGAACACCGCGGTGACCTGGTACCCGGAACCGCCGTCGCCGACTGGCAGGTTCTGCAGGCTCAGCCCGCACGAGCTGGTCAGGAGCACCGCCGCGAGCATCGCAGGCGCGGATCGGTTCATCGGTCACCTCCGAGCAGCGCGCGCAGGGGTTCGACGTCCGGCGGGAACGGGACGGGGTTGGTGATGCCCGCCCCGGTGCACAGCGGCAGCGGCAGCCGGCGGCACAGCTGCGCGGTGGTGTCGAACTGGCTGAGGTTGGCGGAGATGTTCAGCCGCAGCCGGAGGCGTTCGTCCTCGGTGATCGCGCGGTCGAAGTTGTCCATCGCCAGCGGCATCGTGTCCAGGGTTTCGGCGAGTTCCTGCTGCCGGGCGGCCAGCGTGCCGGTGAGCTGGGCGAGCCTGCCGACGTCGCCGCCGAGCTGTTCGCCGTGCTGCCGCAGCAGGCCGTCGACGGCGACCAGCACGTTGGAGAGCTTGCCGATGGCATCGCCGAACTCCTGCTGCTGCGCCTGGAAATCCGCTCCCGCTTGCGCGGTCGAGGCGGCCAGCGACTCCACGGTGCCCCGGTGCTGGACGAGGACCTGCACGAGCCGGTCCAGGTTCTCCAGCAGCGCACCGAGATCGCCGCTGCCGCCGGCCAGCACCTCGCTGGCCCGCGCGACGTTGGTGATCGCGCCGCGGATCTGCGGGCCCTGCCCGTCCAGCGCCGATGCGCTGCTGCGCAGCAGCCGGTCGAGCACGCCGGGATCGCCACCGGACGGGCCGACGGCGCTCAGCAGCGCGTCCAGCGACTTCGCGAGCTGGTCGAAGCGGATGGGGGAGCGGGTGCGCTCCACCGGGATCACCGCGCCGTCGGCCAGCCTAGGCCCGCCGGTGTAGGCGGGGCCGAGCTCGACGTAGCGGTCGCTGATGATCGCCGGGCTCATGATGTAGGCCTGCGCGTCGGCGGGCAGCGCGATGTCCGCGGGCATGCTCATCCGCACCCGCACCGTCGCGCCCTGCGGCTGCACCGACTCGACCCGGCCGACCTCGACGCCGAGGATCGCGACGCGGTTGCCGGGGAAGATGCCGTCCGCGAGGGCGAAATCGGCCGAGATCTCCAGATCGGCGCGGGGTGCCAGCACGCCGAACCAGCCGCCGGTGACGAGCGCGACCAGCACGACGCACGCGATCAGCGTTCTGCGGCTCATCGGCACCCCTTGAACAGCCCGGCGGCGCACAGCACGTTGTCCGGGACCGGGCCCAGCGGCGCGGTGACCTCGCTCCACGGGCCGTTGCCGGTCGCGTTGGTCAGGTAGCGGCTGGCCGGACCGAGCCGCCGCAGGCTCTCGTCGATGGCCTGGTCGTTGCGCGCCAGCGAGTCGGTCAGCGCGTGCAGGTCCGCCAGCAGCGGATCGAGGACGTCCCGGTTCTCCCGGAACAACCGGTCCAGCTGGTCGGTGATGGTGTGCACGTCGGTGATGAGCTGGCGGATCACGGTCCGGCGCTGTTGCAGCGCGTCGATGATCAGCTGTGCGTCGCCGAGCAGTGCGACCAGCGTGTCCTGCTGCTCGACCAGCGTCGTGGTGAGCATTTGCGTGCCGCGCAGCAGTTCCTGCACCTGCGCGCCGCGTTCCCCGACGATCGCCGATGCGGCCGCGATGCCGCCCAGCGCGTCGCCGAGCAGCCGCGGGTCGTCCGGCGACACCTCGTCGAGGGTGTCGATCATGGCGCGCAACTGCGGGAGGTCCAGGCCCTCGGCGGTGGACTTCGCGGCCGTCTGGAGTTCGTCGAGGCTGTAGGGCACCGAGGTGTGCGACAGCGCGATGGTGTCGCCGGGCGAGAGCCGGCCGGGACCGGCGGAATCCACGCTCAGGTAACGGGTTCCGAGCACCGTGCGCAGCTTGATCGCGGCGCGGGTGTCGCGACCCAGGGCGTGCGCGTCGTCGAGCCGGAACGACACGCGCACCCGGTCCCCGGCCAGCGCCACCTCGGTCACCCGCCCCGCGGGCACCCCGGCGACCATGACCGGCGTGCCCACCGAGAGCCCGGCGGCGTTGCCGAACTCCGCGTGGAACTCGTTGGTGCGCAACAGGAACAGCACGCGCGGCACGGCGACCGAACCGGCCAGCAGGAGCAGCACCACGACCGCGCCGATCGCGCCGTTGACCAGCACCTTCCTCATCGGCACACCTCCGTGTGCGGGCCCACGCCCAGCTCGACGGGATCACCGGCGACGTAGACGCTGAGGTTGCAGAGGTAGACGTTCGCCCACGACCCGTAGCTGGTGGTGCGGTTGAGGGTGCCGAGGAACGCGGGCATCTCCTGCACGGCGCCGTCGATCTGCTGCTGGTTGCGCACCAGCATCGCGGTGATCTCCCGCACCGAGCGCACATCGCGGGACAGGCCGGGCCCGAGATCGCCGAGCAGCTCCGCCAGCGAGCGGGCCACCGCCGAGCCGCCGTCGATGGCGGCCGTGATCTGCTCGCGGCTGGCGGCGGTCTCCGAGGCCAGCCGGGCCAGCCCGTCGACCAGGCCGCGCAGCTCGTCGCGCCGCTGGTTCATGGTGCCCAGCACGGCGTTGAGGTTGTCGATGACCTCGCCGATGACCTCGTCGCGGCCGGCGAGGGTGGCGGTCAGCGAGACGATGCGCGACAGCAGCGCGTTGACGGTGGCCCCTTCGCCCTGGAAGACCGCGACGATCTCGGCCGCCAGCTGGTTGACCTGCCCTGGCTCGAGGGCCTCGAACAGCGGCTTGAACCCGTTGAACAGCGCGGTGAGGTCCAGCGCCGGGCGGGTGCGCTCGACCGGGATCGTCGCGCCGGCCGGCAGCGGCGGCCCGCCTTGCCCCGGGGTGAGCGAGAGCGCCCGGGCGCCGGTGAGGTCCGCGTAGCGGACGACGGCCAGCCCCGAGGCGGGAATCCGCTGCTCGGCGGCCACGTCGAAGGACACCTGCGCGAGGCCGTCGCGGGCGGTCACCTCGGCGACCTCGCCGACCCGCACCCCGGCGACGGTCACGGCGCTGCCCGGCTGCAGACCCGTCACGTCGGTGAAAACCGCGTGGTAGGTCACCGATGGGCCGGTCATCGGATCGGTCAGGGTGTTCACCACGACCACGCCGGAGAACACCGACGCGGTGACGAAAGCGGCGAGCCGGATCAGGGCGGAGCGAGCTGGTTTCACGGCGTGACGACCTCCGATCCGCGCACCACCGGGCCCAGCAGCAGGCCCAGCACGTCGGGCGACGGCGGGGCCGCCGCGGGCGGGACCGGCAGCAACGGCGCCAGCTGCCGCATCGCGTCGAGATCCTGCGGACCGCCCACCGGCCCGATCGGCCCGCGAGGCTGCGCCGCGCCGCAGTTCGGCCCGGCCAGCCCGGGGTAGCGGGGGCAGTCGGCGGACGAGTACGGGTACGGGCGGTCCAGGGTTCCGGACATGCGGATCTTCAGGAATCCGGTGGCGAAGGCGCGATTCGCGCCGTCGAGGAACGCGTCCAGGCCGCCGACCCCGTCGCGCACCGCGTCGGGATACCGGCCGACGACCTCGGCGATCGGGTCGGTGGCGCGCACGATGTGGATGATGCGCTGCGCGTTCTCGTCGACGAACCGCTGCGACCGGTCGGTGAACGCGAGCCCTGCGCCGAGAAGGTCGCCGATCGCCTGCTTGCGCTGCACGATCGTGCCCGACAACGCGACCGCGTTGTCCAAGGCCCGCACCGCATCCGGTGTCGCGGCGGCGATGTCCGCGCCGAGTGAGGAGATCGCGTGCACGTCCTCGCCGAGGTCGTCGAAGGGCGGTCCTGCGGTCAGCTGCGCGGCGTCGTCGAGCACGCCGCCCAGCTGGGCGCCCCTGCCACGCAGCGCTTCGGCGAGCGCAGACAACGCGACCTGCAGCCGGGCCGGTTGCAGGGAATCGACCAGCTCGTAGAGGCGGGTGTACGTGTGGTAGAGCTGCATCGTCGGGCGGGAGTCGTCCGCCGGGAGTGCCGACCCGGCCGCCAGTGCGGTGCCGCCGGGCGATTCGGGGGCGACGAGGTCCAGGTACTGGTCGCCGAAGACGGTGCGCGGCATCAGGCGCACCCGGACATCGCCCGGGATGGCGGCCAGGTCGTCGGGATCCAGCCGCAGCGTCAGCCGCGAACCGCCGGAGCCGGGCTCCACGCCGGCGAGCCGCCCGACCCGGACACCGCGGTACTGCACCGGTGTTTCCGGCCGGATCAGCCCGGCGGCAGCAGGCAGCACCGTGGTGACCTCGGGGTCCGACCGGAACGCCCCGGCGCCGCCGAGCACCGTCGCGGTCGCGGCGACGAAAAGCACGAGCAGCGCGACGAATCCGCGCACGGCCAGCACCGTTCGGCGTTGCGCTGCTGATCGTCGCCGTCCGGCCACCGCTACATCCCCAAGGCCGGCAGCGTCGGGCGCACTCCCCAGAACGCGATGCTCAGCAGCACGTCGGCGACGGTGATGGCGACGATGCTGGTGCGCAGCGCGCGCCCGGCGGCCTTCCCGACGCCCTCCGGGCCGCCGGCGGCGTAGTAGCCGTACGCGCAGTGCACCAGCGTCACGACGACCGCGAACGCCACGGCCTTGAGCAGCGAGAACAGCACGTCCTCCGGTGTCAGGACGAGCCGGAAGTAGTAGTTGTAGGTGCCTTCGGAAACGCCGTTGATGGACACGACCGCGACCCCGGTGGCCAGGTAGGAGGCGAACAACCCCACCAAGTACAGCGGAATGACCGACAGGAACGCCGCCACCATCCGGGTGCTCACCAGGTAGGGCAGCGACCGCACCGACATCGCCTCCAGCGCGTCGATCTCCTCGGCGATGCGCATCGCGCCGAGCTGCGCGGTGAAGCCGGTGCCGACCTTCGCGGCGAGCGCGATGCTGGCCACCAGCGGGGCGATCTCCCGGGTGTTCACCAGCGCCGCCGCCAGCCCAGTCATGGGGGACAGGCCCAGCAGGTCCAGGCCGCGGTGCCCCTCCAGGCCCACCTGGGTGCTGGAGACGAACGACATCGCGAACACCACGCCGATGGTGCCGCCGCCGGCCAGCAGCGACGCCGAACCCAGGCTGATCTCGCCGACCAGCCGGGCCACGTCGCGCCGGTACCGGCGCAGCACGTGCGGAATCGCCGCGATCGCCCGGAGGTAGCAGGTGAAGTGCAGCCCCACCGCGGCGAGCACGTCCACGATGGAGCGCGACCGGGGCGGCGCCATCAGTACTCCCCCTTGGCGGGGACGAGCACCGGGTACAGCTCGGTGATCACCGTGTTCGCGACGAAGACCAGGATGAACGAGATCACCACGGCCTCGTTGACCGCCGTGCCGACGCCGCCCGGACCGCCCTTGGCGGTCAGTCCCTTGAAGCAGGACACCAGCGCGGTGAGCACCGCGAACACGGCGGCTTTCAGCAGCGCGACGACGAAGTCCGGCACCCGGGAGAACTGGGTCAGCGTGCGCAGGAACGCGCCCGGCGCGTCGCCGAGCACCCACACCTGGAACAGGAAAGTGGTGGCGATCCCGACGAGCAGCACGATGCAGGCCAGCAGCGCGTTGACCACGGCCGCGGCCACCACGCGCGGCACCACCAGGCGCTCGATGACCGGCAGCGCCATGACCTCCAGCGCGTCGACCTCGTCGCGGATCTTGCGGGCGCCCAGGTCGGAGCACATCGCCGAACCGCCGACGCCGGAGATCATCAGGGCGCAGATCAGCGGGGCGGCCTGGCCGACGATCACGAACGCCACCACCGCGCCGCCGTAGCCCTGGGCGCCGAGCTGCCCGGCCAGCGAGCCGACGTTCAGCGCGACCACCACGCCCAGCGGGATGGTCACCAGCAGCGCGGGAAGCGTGGTGACGGCGGCCAGGAACCAGGCCTGCTGCAGGAATTCCGTCCAGCTGAACCGGGCCCGGCGCACCGACCGGAAGGCGGCCGCGGCGGTGCGCACGGCGAAGTCGAGCAGCAGCCCGGCCTGCAGGAGGGCGTCGCTGATCGGGCCTCGGACGGTGGGCAACCCCCGGTACATCCCGCGCTCCCTCCCCGTGGGGATGGTTCAGGACATTGAACGAGCGTGCGGCTTCGTCGTTACGCGTGCTGCCAGGCTGATCTCGAAGATTGCGATCAACGAAGATTGCGATCAACGCTGTGGGGTTGCCGCCCCGATGTCAATGCCCGCCACCCGAATGCCGGTAGGCGCCGGAACCGCCTGCGCGAGCATGATCACCGGCGGCCGCGACCCGCACTGTCCACTGTGGTCTCGACGTGCTCCGATCGGGCTTCCGACCGTCGATCTTGAGTCCTATGTGGATTGGCTCGGCCGGGTGTCGAACAGCGTTACGAATCACGGGAAAACGGATCGCGCGTTGCTCGCCCTGCGGTGCCGCTGAGGTGCTCATACGATGCCGTTTGCGCCTCCTGCGCCGGCGGATAGGGGGGAGGGTCGATGGTCTTGTCGCTGCCTGATGGCGCGGTGACCGGCGGGGATTCCGAACACGCGGACGGGATGCCACGTTCGGGTGATTTTCCGCGCAGTGCCGCGGTGCTCGCCCGGATGCGGTCGGAGAACTTCCCGGTCGCCTCCCGGATCCTGCCGCGCGGGCTGCGGCGACACCTGCACGCCCTGTACGGCTTCTTCCGGCTGGTCGACTACGCCGGGGACGAGGCGCCGGGCAACCGTGCCGCGCTGCTGGACTTCCTGGAAGTCGATCTCAAGCGGGCCTACCACGCCACGGCCCGGATCCCGATGCTGCAGGCGCTGACGCCCACGGTTGCCGAGTGTGCCATTCCGTACGACGTGCTGGTCAAGTTGATCGACGCCAACCGGCAGGACCAGCGGGTGCGGCGCTACCGCACCTTCACCGAGCTGCTCGACTACTGCGCGCTGTCGGCGAACCCGGTGGGCGAAGCGGTGCTGCACGTCTTCGGGCGCGCCGAACCCGTGCTGATCACGCTGTCGGACCGGGTGTGCAGCGCGTTGCAGGTCCTGGAGCACTGCCAGGACATCGCCGAGGACTACCAGCAGGACCGGGTGTACCTGCCGACCGAGGACATGCGCCGCTTCGGCTGCCAGGAACAGGACCTGCTCGCCGACCGCGCTTCGACGCGGCTGTGCGGGCTGATCAGGTACGAGGTCGACCGCGCGCGCCGGATGCTCGAAGCGGGCGCGCCGCTGGTCGGCGAGCTGTCCGGGATGGCCCGGGTGGCGGTCGCCGGCTACGTCGCGGGCGGCCGCGCCACCGCGGCCGCGTTCGCCGCGGCGAAGCACGACCCGCTGCGCGTGGACGTGCGGCCGGGCAAGTGGCGCACGTTCGCCGAATGGGGGCGGTTGTACGTGTTGGGGGGAACCTGGTGACCGATTGGGCCCGGATACGGGACGCCTACCTGGAGTGCGAGCGGATCACCCGGGAACAGGCGCGGAACTTCTCCTACGGGATCCGCCTGCTGCCCGTGCCGAAGCGGCGGGCGCTGTCGGCGGTCTACGCCTTCGCCCGCCGCGTCGACGACATCGGCGACGGCGACCTGCCGAGGGACGAGAAGCTGCGGCAGCTCAAGGAGGCCCGCCGGGCCGTCCACGCGGCGAGCATCGACGCCGCCGACCCGGTGCTGGTGGCGCTCGCGGACTCCGCCGCGCGCCTGCCGGTGCCGCTGGCGGCCTTCGACGAGCTCATCGACGGCTGCGAGGCCGACGTCCGCGGCGTGCGGTACGGCACCTTCGAGGAGCTGCTGCACTACTGCCGGTGCGTGGCGGGCTCGATCGGGCGGCTGTCGCTGGGCGTGTTCGGCACCATCGATCCCGCCATCGCAGAGGCGCGCGCGGACGCGCTCGGCGTCGCCCTGCAGCTGACCAACATCCTGCGCGACGTCCGCGAGGACCAGCTGTCCGGCCGGGTCTACCTGCCCGCCGACGACCTGGCGCGGTTCGGCGTCCGGCTGGAGCCGGGCAACGGCGCGGTCGAGGACCCGCAGCGGTGGGACGGGCTGATCCGCTTCCAGGCCGCCCGCGCCGAGCAGTGGTACGCCGAGGGGCTCCGCCTGCTGCCCATGCTCGACCGGCGCAGCCGGGCGTGCTGCGCGTCGATGGCCGGCATCTACCACGAGCTGCTGGCGCGCATCGCCGCCGACCCGCGCGCCGCGCTGGAGCAGCGGACCTCCCTGTCCGGCTGGCGGAAGGCGGGCGTCGCGGCGCGGTCGCTGGCGGGGATGGCGCCGTGAACCGGGGGCGGGTGGTGGTGGTCGGCGGCGGGCTGGCCGGCGTGACGGCGGCGCTGCGCTGCGCCGAACTGGGCTTCGAGGTCCGGCTGCTGGAGGCACGGCCGCGGCTGGGCGGCGCGACCTACTCCTTCGCGCGCGGCGAGCTCGTGGTGGACACCGGGCAGCACGTGTTCCTGCGCTGCTACACGGCCTACCGCGGCCTGCTGCGGCGCCTCGGCGTGGCCGGCTCGATCAGCATGCAACCCCGGTTCCACGTCCCGGTCCTGAGCCCCGTCGACCGGCCTTCGGTGCTGCGCCGCTGGAACCTCCCGGCCCCGGCGCACCTGGCCCCGTCGCTGCTGGACTACCGGATGCTGACGGCGGCGGAACGCGCGCGGGTGGCGCGCACCGCGCTAGCGCTGCGGCGGCTCGACCCGGACGATCCCGCGCTGGACGACATCAGCCTCGGGCAGTGGCTGCGGCAGCGCGGCGAGTCACCGCGCGCCGTCGACGCGCTGTGGGGGCTGCTGGCGGTGGCGGCGCTCAACGCCGCGCCGGAGGACGCGTCGATGGCCTTGGCGACGAAGGTCTTCCGCACCGGCGTGCTGGATTCCACCGACAGCGCCGACATCGCGATTCCGCAGGTGCCGCTCGGGCAGTTGCACGGCGAGGCGTCGCATCGCGCGCTGCTGGCGGCCGGAGTCGACGTCCGGGTCCGCTGCAAGGCCCGCACGATCCACCGCTCGGGCACGGGTTTCCGGATTCCGGTGCGGGATGGCACCGGTGACTCGGTGCTGACCGCCGACTCGGTCGTCGTCGCCGTGCCGCACCGCGCGGCGGCGCCGCTCGTCGCGGACCTGCCCGTGCCGGGCGTGGCCGCGTGGGAGCGGTTGTCGGCGGCGCCGATCGTCAACGTGCACGTGCTCTACGACCGCCGGGTCACCGGGCTGGAGATGGCCGCGGTGCTGGATTCGCCGCTGCAGTGGGTCTTCGACCGGACGGCCATCTCCGGCGCACCGCGCGGGCAGTACCTGGCCATCTCGCTGTCCGCCGCGCAGGAGCACATCCACGCCCGCACCGAGGACCTCCACGACCTGTTCGTCCCCGCGCTGCGGCAGGTCTTCCCGCACGCCCGCGCCGCGCGGGTCCTCGACTTCTTCGTCACCCGCGAACCCAACGCGACCTTCCGGCAGGCGCCCGGCACCGCCGCGATCCGGCCGCAGGCCCGCACTCCGGTGCCCGGTCTGGTGCTCGCCGGGGCGTGGACCGCCACCGGCTGGCCCGACACGACGGAGGGAGCGGTGCTCAGCGGCACGCACGCCGCCGAGGTAGTGGATCTCGACCAGCGATCGCAACGCGGCGTGGAGGTGACCGCATGACGACCGTCCTGCCACCAGCCCTGCACACGGCCAGGGAGGCGGTGGATCCGGCGCTGCGCGCCGCGGTGGCCCGGCTCGACCCGGACACCCGCCGGGTGTGCGAGTACCACTTCGGCTGGAGCAACGCCGACGGCACGCCGGACGGCGGTGGCGGCAAGGCCCTGCGGCCGGCGATGGTGCTGCTGTCCGCGCGCAGCGTCGCCGCGGAGGATCCGGTGGCGGCGGCAGCCGCGGTCGAACTCGTGCACAACTTCTCCCTGCTGCACGACGACGTGATGGACGGCGACACCTCCCGCCGCCACCGGCCGACCGCCTGGACCGTCTTCGGGAAACCGGCCGCGCTGCTGGCGGGCGACGCGCTCCTCGCGCTGTCCACCGAGATCCTGCTGGAGGCACCGTCGCGGCACGCGGCGGCGGCTGCCCTGTCGCTGACCACCGCGACCCGCACCCTGATCGCAGGCCAGGCCGCCGACTTGGACTTCGAGCGCCGCGCGGCGGTGGGGCTCGACGAATGCCTGCGGATGGCGCACGACAAGACGGCCGCGCTGCTCGCGTGCGCGTCCTCCATCGGCGCCCTTTTCGTCGGCGCGCCGAGGGAAACCGTGACCCGGCTGCACGCCTTCGGCACCGAGCTGGGGATGGCGTTCCAACTCGTCGACGACCTCCTCGGGCTCTGGGGAGATCCCGAGGTCACCGGCAAGCCGGTGCTCTCCGACCTGCGCACCCGCAAGAAGTCGGTGCCGGTCGTGCACGCGCTGAGCTCCGGGACCGCGGCCGGGGACCGCCTGCACCGGCTGTACGCGCAGGCCGAACCGCTCACCGAGGACCAGCTGCACGAGGCCGCCGAAATGGTGCAGCGCGCCGGTTCGGCGGAGTGGACCCGCCTGGAGTGCCGGCGGCGGCTGGCCACCGCCTACGAGCGGCTGCCCGACGGGCAGCGCACCGCGACCGAATCCCTGACCGAGCTGGCCGAATTCATCGTGCGGAGGAAGCTTTGACCGATCAGTTGCAGCAGGCCGCCCGCGCGGTCCCCGCCGCGGACGCCCGGACCGCGCTGGCCGCCGCCCGCGACCACCTGCTCTCGCTGCAGCACCCCGACGGCTGGTGGAAGGGCGAGCTGGAGACCAACGTGACGATGGACGTCGAGGACCTGCTGCTGCGGCAGTTCCTCGGCATCCGCACCGCCGGCGAGACCGAGCAGGCCGCCCGCTGGATCCGCTCGCAGCAGCGCGCCGACGGCACCTGGGCGAACTTCCACGGCGGCCCCGGCGACCTGTCCACCACGGTGGAGGCCTACACCGCCCTCAAGCTCGCCGGCGACGACGTGGCCGCGGACCACATGGTGGCGGCGCGCAGCTGGATCCTGTCGCGGGGCGGCCTGGAAGCGACCCGGGTGTTCACCCGGATCTGGTTGGCGCTGTTCGGCGAGTGGTCCTGGGACGAACTGCCCGAGATGCCCCCGGAACTCGTGCTGCTGCCCGAGTGGTTCCCGCTGAACGTGGCCGACTGGGGCTGCTGGGCGCGGCAGACCGTGGTCCCGCTGACCGTGGTGTGCACGCTGCGGCCGCGCCGGGATCTCGGCATCACCGTCCACGAACTGCGCACCGGCCGGCCCGCCGAACGCGTCCGTCCGCAGTGGTCGTGGAAGTACGCCTTCCACTCCCTGGACCGGATCCTGCACCGCTACCACCGGAGACCGGTCAGGGCGCTGCGCGAGCACGCGATGCGGCGCGCGGCCGAGTGGATCGTGGCCCGGCAGGAGGCCGACGGCTCCTGGGGCGGGATCCAGCCGCCGTGGGTGTACTCGCTGCTGGCGCTGCACCTGCTCGGCTACCCGCTGGACCACCCGGTGCTGCGGCACGGCCTGGCCGGGCTGGACCGCTTCCTGATCCGCGAGCAGACCCCGGCCGGTCCGGTGCGGCGGCTGGAGGCGTGCCAGTCGCCGGTGTGGGACACCGTGCTCGGCATGCAGGCACTGCGCGACGCGGGGGTGCCCGGCGATCACCCGTCGATGCTCCGGGCGGTGGACTTCCTGCTGGCGGAGGAGATCCGGGTCAAGGGCGACTGGTCGGTGCGCCGCCCGGACCTGCCGCCCGGCGGCGGCTGGGCGTTCGAGTTCGACAACGACGGCTACCCGGACATCGACGACACCGCCGAGGTGCTGCTCGCGCTGAACCGGGTGGACCACCCGGACCGGGCGGCGGTGCGCGGCGCGATGCAGCGCGGCGTCCGCTGGCTGCGCGGCATGCAGTCCGCCGACGGCGGCTGGGGCGCCTTCGACGCCGACAACACCCGCCAGCTGGTGCGCAAGCTGCCGTTCTGCGACTTCGGCGAGGTCATCGACCCGCCGTCGGCCGACGTGACGGCCCACGTGGTGGAGGCGCTGGCCGTGCTGGGCCACGACGACGAGGTGCTGCGGCGGGGTGTGCGGTGGCTGCTGGACAACCAGGAGGCGGACGGCTCCTGGTTCGGGCGCTGGGGCGCCAACCACGTCTACGGCACCGGCGCCGTGGTTCCGGCGCTGGTGCGGGCCGGTCTCGCGTCCGGGGACCGCGCGCTGCGGCGAGCGGTGCGATGGCTGGAGGACCACCAGAACGCCGACGGCGGCTGGGGCGAGGACATGCGCTCCTACGACGATCCGGAGTGGATCGGCCGGGGCGATTCCACGGCGTCGCAGACCGGGTGGGCGCTGCTGGCGCTGCTGGCGGTGGGGCGGCACGACACCGAAGCGGTGCGCCGCGGCGTGCGGTACCTGGCGCACACCCAGCGACCCGACGGCGGCTGGGACGAGCCGCAGTTCACCGGCACCGGGTTCCCCGGTGACTTCTACATCAACTACCACCTGTACCGGGTGATCTTCCCGCTCACCGCGCTCGGGCGGTACCACGCGGCCGGGGGCTAGCGATGCGATTGCTGATCTGTGCTCCGCTGGGCATCGAAGCCCAGGCCCTGCGGGCGGCCCTGGGCCGGGATGCGGTGCGCCGCACGGGATGCGGCCCGCGCCGCAGCGCCCGCGCCGCCGCCGCGCTGGCCGGGGCCGACTTCGACGCGCTGGTCGTCGCCGGGCTGGCAGGCGGCGTCGCCGCCGAGGTCCGCAGCGGCGACGTGATCGTGGCCGACGAGCTCCGCGGGCGCGGAGGCACCGTGCACTGCCCGGTGGCGGCGTCGTTGGCGGCGCACCTGCGCCGCGCCGGATTCCCGGTGCACTGCGGCCCGATCGCCACCGTCGACCACCTAGTGCACGGTGCCCGGCGCGGCGAGCTTGCCCGAACCGGGGCGCTCGCCGTCGACATGGAGTCCGCGGTGCTCGCCCAAGCGGCTGGCGGGCGGCCGCTCGGCGTCGTGCGCGTCGTGGTCGACACCGCGCGGCAGCCGCTGCTCCGGCCCGGCACGCCGAGCCGGGCGCTGGCCGCGCTCGCCCGCTTGCACGCCGTCGGCTCGTGCCTGCCGCGCTGGGGCCGGGCCGTCCTGCCGGAGAACCGATTCGTCGCACCCGAGGAGGTGTCCTGATGGGCATTCCGATGCGCCAGGCCATCCGCGTCGGCGCCTACCTGGTGAAGCAGAAGCTCGCGCGCCGCGAGAAGTTCGCCCTGACCCTGGAGCTGGAGCCGCTGTTCGCCTGCAACCTGGCCTGCGCGGGCTGCGGCAAGATCCAGCACCCGGCGAGCACGCTCAAGCAGCGGATGCCGGTCGCGCAGGCCATCGCGGCGGTGGAGGAGTGCGGCGCTCCGGTGGTGTCCATCGCGGGCGGCGAGCCGCTTATGCACCCCGAGATCGAGGTGATCGTCGACGAGCTGATCAAGCGCAAGAAGTTCGTCTACCTGTGCACCAACGCGCTGCTGCTGCCCCGCAAGATCGACAAGTTCCGGCCGTCGCCGTACTTCGCGTGGGCCGTGCACATCGACGGCCTGGAGGAGCGGCACGACGCTTCGGTGTGCAAGCAGGGCGTGTTCGCGCAGGCGGTGGACAACGTCAAGGAGGTCCAGCGGCGCGGGTTCCGGGTCACCACCAACTCGACCTTCTTCACCTCCGACACCCCGCAGTCGGTGATCGAGGTGCTGGAATACCTCAACAACGACCTCCGGGTCGACCAGATGATGCTGTCGCCGGCCTACGCCTACGACAAGGCGCCTGACCAGGAGCACTTCCTCGGCGTCACCGAGACCCGCGAGCTGTTCCGGAAGGTCTTCGCCGACGGGCGGCGCAAGAAGTGGCGGTTCAACCACTCGCCGCTGTTCCTGGACTTCCTGGAGGGCAAGGCCGACTTCCAGTGCACGGCCTGGGCCATCCCGTCCTACTCGCTGTACGGCTGGCAGCGGCCGTGCTACCTGATGAGCGACGGCTACGCGGGCAGCTACCAGGAGCTGCTGGCCGACACCGACTGGTCCGCCTACGGTCGCGGCCGCGATCCGCGCTGCGCCAACTGCATGGCGCACTGCGGCTACGAACCGACCGCCGTGCTGGCGACGATGGGCTCGCTGCGCGAGTCGATCCGCGCCGTGCGCGGCTGATTCAGCCGAAGTGCCGGGCGAGGCGGTGGAACGTGCCCGGCAGCGCACCCTGCAGCCGGGCGGGCGCGACGAGCCACCTGGGGACGAACACCTCCGCCTCGCCGCGCTCCACGCCGCGCACCAGCGCCTCGGCCACCTCCCGCGGGCCGACCATGCGCGGGAAGCGGCGGTCGTAGCGGCGGCCGGCGAAGAACGGCGTGCGGACCGCGCCGGGGAAGACGGTGGTCACGCCGATGCCGTCCTGGTGGCGCAGACTCGCGGCGAAGGCCCGCAGACCCGCCTTGGTCGCCGAGTAGACCTCCTCGCCGGGCACTCCCACTACCGCGATCGAGGCGACGAACACCACGTGCCCGCGCCGCCGCCGCAGCTGCGGGAGCGCCGCGCGGGTCAGCAGCATCGGCGCGGTCAGGTTCACCGCCGCGAGCGCCGCGATCCGCTCCGCCGGCATCGAGTCCAGGGCGCCCGCCCAGCCGACGCCCGCGCTGTGCACCAGCAGATCGACCTCGCGGGCGGCCGCGGCGACCCGGTCGAGCCCGGCCGGATCGGTCAGGTCGGCGGGCAGCGGTTCGCCGCCGGTGCGCCCGGCGACCTCGGCCAGCCGGCGCTCGTCGCGGCCGACCAGCACGACCCGGCACCCGCGCGAGCTCAGCTCGGCGGCGGTCGCCGCGCCGATGCCCGAGGACGCGCCCGTGACCAGCGCGGTCCGCCCGCGCACCGGCAGCCCCGCGGGCCGGGTCAGCCCCACGTCGAGTCCCCCGCGCCGCGGTCGTCCTGGTCCATCGCGCGACGCAGCTGCTCGCCCCGGCGCGTCAGCACCACGATGCCGCCGATGATCACCACGACGGCGATGATCTCGCCGGCCAGGATCGCGGGGGAGGACTCGATCCGCTCGCCCAGCCAGTTCACCCCGATCGCGGCCGCCACCAGCGGATCCACGGTGGTGATCACGGCCAGCGCGGGCGACATCAGCCGGCCCCGCTGGAAGGTCTGCTGGCTCAGCAGGAAGCCCATCGGCCCGATCACGCACACCGCGTACAGCGTCCAGTGCTGGAACGGCTCGGCCAGGCCGCCGCTGCGGAACTGCCCGGCCACCACCTTGATCAACCCGGCGGTCACCCCGTACAGCACGCCGGTGGCCACGGCCATGCCGATCACCCCGACCTCGCCGGGCAACCAGCGCGCGGCCACCAGCGACAGCACCACCAGCAGCCCGAGCGCCAGCGCCAGCGGCAGGATCGACGCGCCGGTGAACTCGGCGCCCTGCCCGGACGGGCGGCCCAGCACGAGGAAGGCGGACAGCCCGCCCACGCAGGCCAGCCCGCCCAGCGCCAGCACCAGGTCCATCTTGCGGTGCGCCAGCAGCGCCGCGAAGCCCGCGCCGAAGAGCACCGAGGTCACCAGCAACGGCTGCACCAGAACCAACGGGCCGAAGGCCAGCGCCACCACCTGCAGCGACAGCCCGACGAGCACGGTCACGATGCTGAGCACCCAGATCGGCTTGCGGACGAGGTCGAACAGCATGCGGGGGCTCAGGGTGCGCACCTCGGGAACCTGCTTGGTGACGCGGTGCTGGATGGCGCTGGCCAGCCCGAAGCTGGCCGCGCCGACGACCGCCGCCGGAACGGCGATGACCAGCACCGTGCCCTGCGTGCTCACCGCCGCGCTCCCCGCAGATCGGCGAAGGCGTCGCGGAGGTGACCGGCTAGCGCGACGGCCCGCGGGGCCAGCCCGGTGTCGGTGGTGATCCCGATGCCGAACCGGTCGCCCCAGCCGATCACGCCGACCGCCACGCCCACGCCGTCGGCCAGCGACAGCACCGGCACCACACCCGCGATCCGCAGCGGGCCGATGTGGGCGGGCCGCCGCTGCCCGGGCAGCACGGAAACGACGGCGTTGAAGAAGCGACGCTGGTAGATCTGCCGCACGACCCAAGCGTGCAGCGGTGCGGGCAGGACGCCGAGGGCGGCGAGCACGGCTCCGGCCGCCGCGGTCTGGCCGGTGCGGTCCGGCTCTGCGAGCCCGGCGGCGACCTCGGCAACGCGGAGGGCCGGAGGCATGGGCCCGACCGGCAGGTCGATCGACATCGACGCGGTGTGGTTGCCGGGCGCGCTCGTGCCCGCACCGCCGCGCGCGGTTCGGGCGGTGCGCGGCACCATGACCCGGAACCGCTGGCCCGCGGTGGTGTCGCCGAGAGTGCGGTGCAGCGCCTCGGCCACCACGCCGAGCAGGAACGCTGTGCTGCTCACCCCGTGCGAGCGTGCGCTGGCGCGCACGTCGGCGGCCGGGAACTCGACGTCGGCGAACGACCGGTTCGGCGTGCTGAGCCCCACCAGACGGCTGGCGGGCGCGGGCCCGGCACTTGCCAGGCTCACCAGGCCGCGCAAGACCTTCGCAGCGCGGCGGTACCACGGCCGACTGCCGGAGCTCGGCGACGTCGTCGGCTGCGGGCCGTCGGCCAGCAGCCGCAGCAGGGTGCTGGTGACCGCGACGCCATCGCCGAGCGCGTGGTGCATCTTCGCCAGCAGCAGGACGCGGCCGGTGTCGATGTCGTTGAGCAGCAGCAGTTCCCACGGCTGCCGGTCGGTGCGCACCGGGGTGCTGAAGAACTCCTCGACGACCGGGTCCGCGGACCGCCCGTCGCGCAGCTCGAGGCACCGCAGGTGATCCCCGGCGTCCACCTCGTCATCAGGAGTCCACTGTGGCCGTCGGCCGCGGCGCAGCATCAGGTGGCGGGTCAGCATCGGCAATCCCTGCGCGCGCTGGGCGATTCGGCTGCTGAGCTCCTCGCAGCATTCCTGTGTGGACAGTTGTGGTCCGTCCAGTTGGAGGATCGCTCCGGTCTGCTGCGAGACGGCAGGGGTCGTGGCGTACACGAAGAAGGCGTCCTGCGGGCGCAGCGGGCGGCGGCCGTGGTGGCGGGGCAGCTGTGCCAGCGCGGCCACCTGGTCTGCGAAGTCCGCGGCCTGACTGTGCTTGAGGGCTCGGTCTTCCCGCTGCGCGAGCAGGTGCGGCTCGGCGACCCAGCGGCGCAGCGTCGCGGTCAGGTCGCGCTCGCGCGGGCACAACTCGGCCAGCTCCGCATCGGCCATCAGTTCGGCGTTCGCGCGTCCGTGCCCGGCGATCGGCTCGAACATCACCACGGCCCGTCCGCAGGCGAGCGCCTCCAGCGCCGTGGCACCGCCCGCGTTGGTCACCACGACGTCCGCGGCGGCGAGCAGACCAGGCATTTCGTCCACCCAGCCCAGCGCGACGATCCGGTCGTCCGCGCGCGCGGCGAAGCGCCGCCGCAAGGCCTCGTTGCGCCCGCAGATCACGACGACGCGGTCGACACCGGCCCGGAGCGCGGCGTCCGCCGCGCGCTCGACGGAGCCGAAGCCGAGGGAGCCGCACGAGATCAGCACGGTGAAACCGGCCTCCGGCAACCCGAACGACCGACGCGCCGCGGCTCGGTCCGCGGGCCGGAACGCCGACACCACCGGTGGCACGCAGACCGCGCCCACGGCGTCCGGTTCGGCGCGCCGCATCGCCCGCAGGCTCGCGTCGCTCATCACGTAGTGCAGGTCGGCCTCGGGGTAGACCCAGAACGGGTGCGGCGAGAAGTCCGAGACCACCGCGGCCACCGGCACGCCGAGCCCGCCCCAGCGGCGCAGCCTGTCGAGCCCGGCGGTGCCCAGCGGGTAGGTCGAGACGATCAGGTCCGGGTCGTGCGCGGCGATGGCGCGGCGCAGCCGCCACCCGCTCCACGCGCCGACGAACCGGCGGGACGCGTTGGCGAACCAGCGGTAGCGCCACAGCGAGTCGTAGAAGAAGTCGTACAGCCACGGCGTGGACTCGACGTTGGTGACGTAGATCCAGTTGAACGTCGCGGGCACCCACCGGCCCATCGCGCGCAGGGCGTCCAGCCAGGACACCTCGCACCCCGGCCACGCCCGCCGGGCCGCCTCCTCGACGGCCCTGGCGGTCGCATTGTGCCCCTCGCCGATGGTGGCGCTGATCAGTAGCACTCGACGCGGCTGGACGGTCACCAGGCTCGATCCTTTCGCCCGACCCGTGCCTTCGCAGGCTAACGTGGGCGACCGGGATCGGCCGGTCCGATCAGTCCGCGGGCAGCAGCGGGCCGTGGCTGCCGACGAGCCGCACCGTGCCGTCGGCGAGCCGGTAGGAGAGCCCGGCCACCGCGCAGCGCCCGGCGGCGACCTCGTTGGCCAGCAGCGCGGAGCGCTCCAGCATCAGGTCGCCGGTGCGCTGGATGTGCACGTCCACGATGTCGTCGACCTCGGTGGCACCGCCGGCGCGGGCGGCCAGGACGCTCGGCGTCACGCGCTCCACGACGTCGCGGATGTAGCCCTGCGGCGCGGTGCCCTCGATGCACGCCTCCCGCGCGGCCGTGACGGCGCCGCAGGAGTCGTGGCCGAGCACCACCACCAGGGACGCGCCGAGCACGCCGACGCCGTACTCGATGCTGCCGAGCACCTCGGAGCCGATGACGTGACCGGCGGTGCGGACCACGAACAGGTCACCGAGGCCCTGGTCGAAGATGATCTCCGCGGCCAGCCGGGAGTCGGAGCACCCGAAGAGGACGGCGAAGGGGCGCTGGCCCGGCGCGAGGGAGGCGCGGTAGTCGGCGTCCTGGTTGGGGTGCAGGAACTCGTTCTCGACGAATCGCCGGTTGCCTTCCAGCATCACTTCGTAGGCGTGGGCGGGCGAAGACGGCTGATTCGGCATGCCGAAACGCTAACGCACGCGGGTTCGAAAAGACCCGGCCCGCGTGCCCCGTATGGGCGACATCACGCCGATGTAACACCTGATACATTTCGTCTCGTGACAAATGGACACCCGACGCGCTGGCTGGTCCTCGTGGTGCGGCTGCCCGCGCAACCGTCGCGGCACCGCGTGGCGGTGTGGCGGGAGCTGCGCCGGGTCGGTGCGCTCTCGCTGGGGCAGGGCACCTGGACGCTGCCGGACGTGCCCGGCGTCGCGGCCGGGGTGGCGCGAGCGATCGAGCTCGCCGAACGCGGCTCCGGCGAGGTCGTCGTGCTGGCCGCCACCGGGCGCGAGGAGCCCGATTCGGCGCGGCTGGCGGAGATGTTCACGGCCGAGCGGCAGGAGGAGTGGTCGGAATTCCTGGCCGACTGCGGCAAGTTCGACGCCGAGATCGACAAGGAACTGCGCAACGGCAAGCTCACCATGGCCGAGCTCGAAGAGGAGGAGCAGAGCCTGGAGCGGCTGCGCCGCTGGCACCGCGACCTCAAGGCGCGCGACGTCTTCGGCGCCCCGGCGGCCGCCGAGGCCCAGGAGCGGTTGCAGCACTGCGCCGACCGGCTGGCCGACTACACCGAGCAGGTTTTCCAAGCCCTGCACCAGATGTGACCGGATGCGCCACAGTGGACGACGAGGAGATGGTCGGATGTCCGGCACCGAGCCGGTGACCCGACAAGGGGTCCGGCAGGTCCTCCCGCTGTACGCGGCCGGATTCGTCACGGCCTTCGGCGCGCACAGCATCGCCGCCGGGCTCGGCGCCTACACGGGCTTCGCCTCGCTGCTCGCGCTCGGCCTGCTGCTGGCCATCTACGACGGGGCCGAGGTGATCCTCAAGCCGGTCTTCGGCGCGGTCACCGACCGGATCGGCCCGCGCCCGGTGCTGATCGGCGGCCTGCTCGCGTTCGCGGCGGCCTCGGCGGCGTTCGTCCTCGCCGGTGACCCGGCTGCGGTCGGCCTCGCCCGCTTCGGCCAGGGCGCGGCTGCCGCCGCGTTCTCCCCGGCCGCCGGGACGCTGGTCGCCCGGCTAGCGCCGGACTCCCAGCACGGCCGCGCCTTCGGTGGCTACGGAGCCTGGAAGGGCCTCGGCTACGCCCTCGGCCCGGTGCTCGGCGGCGTCCTGATCACCTTGGGCGGGTTCGACCTGCTCTTCGGCGCGCTGGCGGCGCTCGCGCTCGCGGTGCTCGTCTGGGCGGTGCTGATCGTGCCGAAGGTGCCGCCGCTGCCGCGGACCCGGCAGACCTTGCTCGACCTGGGCCGCCGGTTGACCGCGCCCGGTTTCCTGCGGCCGACGGCGGCCCTGGCCGGTGCGACGGCCGCGTTGGCGGTGGGCGTCGGGTTCCTGCCGGTGGTGGGCGCGGGCGATGGGCTGGGCCCGCTGGCCACCGGCGCGGCGGTGTCGGTGCTCGCGACGACTGCGGCGCTGGTGCAGCCGTGGGTGGGCCGGGCGCGCGATGCGGGACGGTTGCCCGAGGTGCCCGGCATGACCGGGGGACTGGCGGTGGCGGCGGTCGGGTTGCTCGCGGCGACGGTGGTCCCCGGCCTGCCGGGGCTGCTCGTGGCTTCGGTCGCCATCGGCGTCGGCACCGGCGTCGTCACGCCGCTGGGCTTCGCGCACCTAGCGGCGTCGACGCCGCGCGAGCGGCTCGGCCAGACGATGGGCTCGGCGGAGGTCGGGCGCGAGCTGGGCGACGCGGGCGGCCCGCTGCTGGTCGGCGCGATCGCCGCCGCGGCCTCCCTCGGGCTGGGGCTGGCCGGTCTGGCCGTGGTGCTGCTGGCGCTGGTCGCGGCGTTGTGGGTGGGCAGCCGGACGCGTCGCTGAGGCCGGTTTTTGACCTCGCAACCAACGTCGTCGCGGCGTATCGTGGCGGAGCGGTGATTCGCTCCGGACCACAGCCGTCGCAAGGTGCTGGGGCTGTTGAGCGGTTGCCGTTGATCGAGGGATGGATGCTCGCTTGGTGTCCGGAGTCCGGGCGGATGTGCCCCACGCGAACATCCGACAACCGGGGCGGGGCCGGCGTAGGTGGCCCCACCGGCTGGCGGTTTGTTCACTGGGGGTAGCCACCAGTCGAGCCGGTCGGTGGTGAGACGGGCGAGGGGGCCGCCTCACCACCGACTTTCCCGCTCTTCGCTCAGTTGACGCACGGGATGCCGTCGGCGGTGATCGGCTCCGCGCCGGTGCCGGTGGCCTGCTGCCGGTGCGGGCCGTCGAGCCGGACGGCGCCGGGCGGCGCGAAACCCGGCGCGGCGGGCCCGTGGTAGTCGCTGCCGATGATCACCTGGACCCGGCCGCTGGGCAGGGATCTGTCGACCTCGACCGGCAGGCCGCCGAGCAGCGACGCGATCCGCTCGGCGGAGTCGCCGCCGTCCTGGCCGTGGCGCACGACCGATTCCGCTCGGGCAGGCGAGTTGCCGACCTGGCTCACCGGCACGCCCCGGTTGGCGAGTTCGGTGCGCACCCGCTGGGCCAGCCCGGATGTTTTCGTCGCGTTGAGCACGTCCACCGCCGAATCGGCTTCGGCGCCGGCCGTTGCGGGGTCGATCGTGCTGCTGATCGCGGCCTTCACCTTGCGGGGATCGACCAGGATGGCGTCGCCGTCCTCCGGCGTCTCGTAGTCGGCGTCCTCGATGGGGATCGTGGTGAACCGGACCGCGCCGCCGGCCAGCCCGCGCAGCCGGTCGGCGAACGCGAGCACGTCCCAGTCCCGGTCGAGCACCACGGATTCCTGCAGCGACCGGATCAGGTCGCGCAGCCGGGCCGGGTTGGCCAGCACGCCGCCGGAGAGCACCGATTGCGTGAGCCCGGCGAGGAAGGCCTGCTGGCGCACCACGCGGTCCAGGTCGCCGCGCGGCAGGCCGTGCCGCTGGCGGACGAACGCGAGCGCGTCCGTGCCCGCGATCGTCTGCGGCCCGGCCGGGAAGTTCGCGCCGGAGTAGGTGTCCCGCGCGGGCGCCAGCAGGCACACCGGGACGCCGCCGACGGCCTCCGTGATCCGCGCGAAGCCGAGCAGGTTGACCTCGGCGTAGTGGTCGATCGACACGCCGGTCAGCTGCTCGACGGTGCGCACCAGCAGCTTGCGCCCGGCGTCGCCGCCCAGCCGCGCCAGCTCCGCGGGATCGGCGGTGCCGCGCTTGGTCTGCGCCGCGATGGCGGCCTCCTTGCCCCGGCCGTACGCGGAATTGATCTTGTGCCGGCCGAACCCGGGGATCTGCACGAACGCGTCGCGCGGGAAGGAGAAGCCGACCGCGCTGGAACCGTCGTTGGGGATGTGCAGGAGGATGATCGTGTCGGTCAGCGCCGCGTCGTTGGCGCCCGCGCGCAACTCCCGGAGGACCGCCTCGGGCAGCGGGTTGCCGTGCGCGTCGGTCCGGCTGTCCATGCCGACCAGCAGGACGTCGGTCGCCCCGTCGGCGCCGGCCCCGTCGATGACGTCGCTGGTCGCGAGGCCGTCGAGCAGATGCCGGTAGTTGGACCACGCGTAACCCGTCACCACCAGGATCAGCACCGACAGCACGGTCACCGCTGCGCGCGCACCCGCGCGGGCGCGCGCGGCGGAGCGCCGGGCCTGCGGCCGGCGCGGTGCGGGGCGAGGTGCGGCGGGTCGGCGGGCGGCCGCGCGGGCGTTGCGGTGCGGTGGCACGGTACCTCCGGCGGGTGCGCCCCTGGCGCTGCTCGAACTCCGGTGACCCCTCAAGCATCGCATTCGCCCGGGCATCCAGCAGATCATCCGATAGCGGATGATCTAGCGACGCAGGGTAACTGGCGCATTCGTCCACTGCGGACGATGCGACCGGCCACAGTGGATCGCGGGGTCAGTCCTCGGTGCCTCCGGAGGCGGCTTCGCCGGGCAGATCGCCCTGCCGGATGCGGTAGACCTGCAGCGCCGTGCCGTAGTACTTGGTGGTTTCGCCGACCCACTCCATGCCGATGCGTTCAGCGGTGGCGATAGCGCGGGTGTTGTCCGGCCGGGCCAGTCCGAAGACCTCGTCGATGTCGAAGGTGAACGCCCAGCGCAGCAGCGCGGAGGCGGCCTCGGTGGCATAACCGTGCCCCCAGGCCTCGGGGCGCAGCTGCCAGGTCAGCTCCAGGTCGTGGTCGTACGGCGGCAGCATCCGCAGCACCAGGCCGCCGATCACCGCGTCGTCGGACCGGCGCTGCATCGCCCACCGGCCGGTGGGCGGCACCAGGCTGGGTTGCGACTCGGTCCAGGCCTGCACGACGGCGCGCATCGCGGCGAGGTCGGCGACGTTGGCGATCACCGGGGTGAGCCACTCGGTCACCTCGGGGCGGCCGTAGAGGGCGAGCGCGGCCTGCACGTCGGCGTCGCCGGTGGTCCAGTCGCGCACGATCAGCCGCTCGGTTGTCAGGGGAGGCTGCATGGCGGCCCTCGCCTTCGCCGAAGCAGGGGAGAACCCCCCCGATTCTAGTTCGAGGGGTCCCCCGGAGCGCATAGCGTTGATTGCACCTATTCCTTCAGTGCAAATCGAAATCAATCTCCTGACCACCTGATGTGCACGGCCTCGGCGTAACGAGCTGCATCAATCGGCGGCTATGCCCCGCCGCTGGGCCAAGGGCGGGTTCACGATCCTCGGCTCGTACGGGGACCTGCTGCTCGACGAGCGGGCGAACCGGACGGTCTCCGACTTCGTCCGCGAGCGCATCCGGGAGAAGATCGACGATCCGGCCTTGGCCGACGAGCTGACCCCGACCGGCTATCCCTTCGGCGCGAAGCGGCCGTGCCTGGACACCGGGTACTTCGAGACCTTCAACCGGCCGAACGTGTCGCTGGTCGACCTGCGCGGCGATCCGCTGCGGGAGGTGACGCCGACCGGGGTGCGCACCGCGGGCGGGCACCACGAGCTGGACGCGATCGTGCTGGCCACCGGGTTCGACGCGATGACCGGCGCGCTGACCCGGATCGACATCAAGGGCCGGGACGGCAGCGGGCTCGCCGACCGGTGGGCCGGCGGCCCGCGCACCTACCTCGGGCTGGGCGTGGCGGGCTTCCCGAACATGTTCCTGCTCGTCGGCCCGGGCAGCCCGTCGGTGCTGGTGAACATGGTCACCGCCAGCGAGCAGCACGGCGACTGGGTGGCGAACTGCCTGCGGTACATGGACGAACGCGGGCTGGCCACCGTCGAGGCCACGCCCGAGGCAGAGCAGGGCTGGGTCGACGAGGCCAACGCCGTCGCCGAGCAGACGGTGTACCCGTCCGCCGCGTCCTGGTTCCGCGGCGACAACATGCCGGGCAAGCCGAAGACCTTCATGCCCTACGCCGGCGGTTTCCCGCGTTACGAGAAGCGGTGCGACGAGGTCGCGGCGGGTGGGTACGTCGGGTTTCGGTTCGAGTGAGCGGGTCAGTGGGCTGCCGGTAGGGGTGGCAGGGTGCCCGTGGCGTCGAAGTCCCAGTCGTGGGGTTCGCCGAGGGCGACCATGTCCGGGTGGTCGGCGACCTCCTGGGCGTAGGCCTCCGAGACCTCGATGCGGGGCATCGACAGGGTGTTTCGGATGCGCACCACCCGCGCCGGGCGGTCCTCGGTGCCGCGGGACATGTGCAGCGCCGCGATGATCGCGTCGCGGTCGTCGGCCAGTGCCATCGGGATTCGCGCGCCGTCGGGCACGCCGGAGGTCAGCGAGTTCGTGTAGAACGAGCCGAACTCGATCTGGTCCACGCAGCGCTGGGTGGTCACGTCCGCCATGCCCAGGCCGCAGGCGTTGCCGTTGGTGTGCTCGGTGAGGCCGAGGACCACGATCCGCTTGACCGGCACCGCCTTGAACTTGTCCGCGTTGACCGGGGCGCGGCCGGTGATGTTCGGGTCCATGCCAGCGCCGCTGATGTCCTTGCCGATCTCGTCGACGACCAGCACGTCGATGTCCGACACGAGCAGCTTCGGCATCAGCCGCTTGGCCTCGGCCAGCAGCTCCGCCTCGCGGGCCAGCAGCTTCTCGGTCGGCACCAGCTCGATGCGCGCGACGTGCTCGTAGGCGTTCTCCACCACGGCCATGCCGAACTCGATCGGCACCACGTCCAGCACCGCCTCGGCCACCGCCGGGATCAGCCGGTCGAACGCCTCGAAGCCGTGCGTGTGCAGGATCGTCGCGCCGCGGTGCTTGCCGAGGCCGATGGCGATCATCTTCGCCAGGCCGCTCTCGTGGGTGCCGCGGAAGTCGGTGTGCGGCTTGACCCGGCCGAGCACCACCACGCCGTCGGCCTGGGCGGCCTCGGCGTCGAAGTGCACGGGGGTGCCGTCGGGCAGCTCGGCGACCACGACCGTGTCCATCGACGAGACCACCGGTGCGCCCACCGTCTCCTCGGTGATCCCGTACTCGGCGAGCACCTGCCGCTGGCCTTCGGCGGTGCCGCCGCCGTGGCTGCCCATCGCGGGCACCACGAACGGCTTCGCGCCGCAGCCGGCCAGGGCGTCGACCAGGGTGGCGACGATGCGGTCGATGCGGGCCACGCCGCGGCTGCCCGCGGTGATCGCGATCCGCTTGCCTGCGACCGGGTTCGCGCGGTCGTGCTCGGCGACCTGGTCGCGGATGGCGGCCTCGAGGTCCTCGACGGCCGCCGCGGCGAACCGCTGCTCGATCGGGATCATCCTGGGGAGTTCGATGTCGGCGCCGGCCAACCGGACATTTTCGACGTTGAACATGCGGCGATCCTTCTGCGCGTTGACCGGGAGAGTGGTCTGAACAGTTGACCGCGATCTTCGCACGCGGGACAGCCCGGCGGAAGGGGCGAGCCGTAGGCTGGGCGGATGCCAGTGAAGCGCCCGAACCCCGGCTGGTGGCTGTACTACCAGTTCGGCGGCAGGCTCCCCGAGCGGTATCGCGAGTGGGTGCTGCGCGACGCCACCTGCAAGTCGTGGGTGCTGCGGGTGCTCGTCCGGGGGCTGCTCCAGATCGCGCCGCTGGGCGCTGCGCTGTTCGTCGGGTTCGGCGTGCTGGGCGGGTCGTGGCCGATCGCCGGCGGCGCGCTGCTGCTGGGCGTGCTCGTGGTGGCCCGCATCGTGCTGACCAGCGCGGTGGACAACGTCGACGCGCGCCTCGTCCGCTACGGCTACCCGCCGGGCCACGGCTCCGCCGTCCGGCGGCAGCGCGACGCCGATGCCGCCGAGCGCTACCGCGCGGTGTGGCGCCAGGCGCCGCCGGACTAGCCGGGGTTGCGGACCACCGCGACCGGGCACGGCGCGTGGTGCAGGACGCCGTTGGCGACCGAGCCGAGCAGCAGCCCGGCGAAGCCGCCGCGGCCGCGGTGACCGACCACCAGCAGCTGCGCCCGCCGGGCCGCGTCGCACAGCGTCGCGACCGGGTGCTGGTTGGCCACCTCGCGGCGCACCGTGACGTCCGGGTAGTCGGCGCACCAGCCCGAGAGCTGTTCGGAGAGGTGCAGTTCGGCCCGGTTCTTGATCTCCTGGCGGTCGGGCACGGGATAGGTGCCGGCGGTGAAGTAGGCGTCGGGCAGCGCCTGCACCGCGAGCAGGCCCGCGTGCCGCCGGCTCGCGGCGTCGAATGCGTAGTGCACCGCGATGCGGTTGACTGCCGAGTTGTCGACACCGACGACGACCGGACCCGAGGCGGCCGCGTCACCGCGCACCACGACGACCGGGCAGCGGGCGTGCGCGGCGACCGAGGTGCTGATCGCGCCGAGCAGCGCGTCCCGGAACACCCCGTGCCCACGCGACCCGACGACCACCAGCTGGGCGTTGTCCGAGCGGCGGACCAGCTCCTCGGCGGGGTGCCCGGTGGCGACCTCGTCGGTGATCGCGGCCTCGGGCCGCTCGCGGTGGCAGCGTTCGGCGACGTCGCGGACCGCCTGCTTTGAGAAGCCTTCCCTGGCGGGATCGTCGTTGACCACGACCAAGTGCACCGGAACGCCCAGCCGCACCGCCTCGGCCGCGGCCCACAGCGCGGCCTGCGCGGACGATTCCGAGCCGTCGACACCCACCACCACCGACTGCTTCGCCCTGGTCATCGCCCATCGCCTCCTCCGCACCACTGTGCGCATCCGCCGGTGACGGCGAGTAGGGCCGATGTGCCCCGGGCCGCCCCGCCCGGGTCCTGGCCGACCAGCGCACTTAGTATCGGTTGGTGTCCGATGAGTTGAGTCCCGCAGCGATCTTCCGCGCCGGAACCCGCCTGCGGCAGGTGGTCCGCCGCACGCCGCTGGAAACGAGCAGCCGCCTGACCGGCGAACTTGGCGTCCCGGTGCGGCTCAAGCGGGAGGACATGCAGGTCTGCCGCTCCTACAAGGTGCGCGGTGCGTACAACCTGATCTCCTCGCTGAGTCCGGCCGAGCGCGAGCGCGGCGTCGTGTGCGCGAGCGCGGGCAACCACGCGCAGGGCGTGGCCTTCGCCTGCCGCGAGCTGAAGATCAAGGGCCGGGTGTACCTGCCGGCGAACACGCCCCGGCAGAAGCGGCGGCGGATCGCCGCGCTCGGCGGCGAGTGGGTCGAGCCGGTGATCGTGGGCAGCTCCTTCGACGAGGCGAGCGCGGCGTCCAAAGAGGACAGCCAGCGCACCGGCGCGGTCTACGTGCACCCCTTCGACGATCCGCGGACCATCGCCGGGCAGGGCACCGTCGGCCTGGAGATCGCCGAGCAGCACGACGGCCCGATCGACACCGTGATCGTGCCGGTCGGCGGCGGCGGGCTGCTGGCGGGCGTGGTGCTGTGGCTCAAGGAGCACTTCCCCGAGGTCCGGGTGATCGGGGCCGAGCCGGCCGGCGCGGCGAGCATGCGCGCCGCACTGGACCACGGCGGGCCGATCGCGCTGCCGTCGGTGGACACCTTCGTCGACGGTGCCGCGGTCGGGCGCGTCGGCGACGCCGGGTTCCAGGTGGTGCGGGAGCTGGTCGACGAGCTGGTGGCGGTGCCAGAGGGCGCGGTGTGCACCGAGATGATCGAGCTGTACCAGACCGAGGGCATCATCGCCGAGCCCGCCGGTGCGCTGGCCAGCGCGGCGGCCCGGCTGCCGCTGGAGCGCCCGGCCCGCGGCCCGGTGGTGTGCGTGGTCTCCGGCGGCAACAACGACCTCAGCCGCTACGGCGAGGTCGTCGAGCGCTCGCTGGTGCACGAGGGCCTGAGGCACTACTTCCTGGTCACCTTCCCGCAGGAACCGGGTGCGCTGCGGCACTTCCTCGACGACGTCCTCGACGACGGCCAGGACATCGTCGCGTTCGAGTACGTGAAGAAGAACAACAGGGAGACCGGCCCGGCGCTGGTCGGCATCGAGCTCGACCGCTCCGACGAGCTGGACGGCCTGCTGAAGCGGATGAAGGAATCCCCGCTGCAGATCGAGCAGGTCCCACCGGGCTCCCCGCTGTTCTCGTTCCTGATCTGAAGACCTTTTCGCGTGGTGGGGGGTCAGGTCAGGGCAGGTTGAGGACGAAGTCGAACGTGGCGATCTTGCCCTCCGGGCCGTCCTGGACCGCCATCAGCAGCGCCGGGTCGAAGATCTGGTCCCAGTTGTTGCCGGGCTCGCCGGGGAAGTACAGCTGCGTGGTGAGGATCGGCTGGTTCGGGGCCTGCGCCTTGACGTGGATGTGCCTGGTGCGACCTGGGTACAGGCCGGCCACGATGGTGTCGAGCCGGAACCGGCCCTCGGCGTCGGTGAACTGGTGGCCGCGCAGCGTGTAGCCGGTGTTGTCGTACACCCCGGCGTTGTCGGCCTGCCAGAAGTCGAGCAGCACGTTCGCCAGCGGCTTGCACGAGATGCTGTAGACGAAGCCGCTGACCACCAGCGGGGTGCCGGGCATGCCGGGTTCCCGCAGGTCGGCGCGCTCGGGCGAGTTGGGCTTGAAGTACGGGCCCTCCATCTGCTCGTGGGTCGGGCCGTCGCCGTCGTCGCACATCGGCGTCGGGGTCAGCGGTCCGGCGTCGGCGCGCGGCGCGCGCAGCACCTCGCCGGCCACCGCGGGTATCGCGGCCGCCGTCACCAGGCCCGCCTTCAGGAACGTCGCGCGGCGGATCCGTCTCTCCTCGTCGGTCATGTTCCGACCTCCGTTTTCAAGTGGAACTTTATTGGTGTAAACCATTTCAGATGGTTGTTCTGCGCATTTCGACCGCGAAAAGCATGAATCGGGCTCGGCAGAAAGCATTACGACGCAAGGGAAAAGGCGGCGTTCGGGGTAAGCGCCGCTGAGGCGCCCGGCCGCGTCAGGAGCGTTCAGGCGCCGTCGCCGGCAAGTGGATGGTGAAGGTGGTGCCCACGCCGACGGTGCTGCGGACCGCGATGCGGCCGCCGTGCACGTCCACGAGGTGGTGCGTGATGGCCAGGCCGAGGCCGCTGCCGCCACCGTGCCGGTTGCGGGACTTCTCCGCCCGCCAGAAGCGGTCGAACACGTGCGGCAGGGCGGCCGCGTCGATGCCGACGCCGGTGTCGGCCACCTCGATGGCCACCTCGTCGCCCGCGCGCCGCGCCCACAACGCGACCCAGCCGCCGGATGGTGTGTAGCGCAACGCGTTCGACACCAGGTTGCCCAGCGCTTGCCGCAGCCGGGTCGGGTCGGCGGTGAGGTCGGGGTCGTCCTCGACGGTGACGACCAGCTCGACGCCGCCCGCATCGGCCCGGCCCCGGTGCGCCGCGGCGACCTGCTCCAGCAGCGCGCCGACGTGCACGGGCTCGGGGTACACGCGGAGCTTCCCGGCGTCGGCCAGCGCGAGGTCCTGCAGGTCGTCGATCAGGTGCTGCAGGAGCAGGGTCTCCTCCAGCAGCGAGGCCACCAGCGGTTGGTCCAGGGTGGCGACGCCGTCCTGCGAGGCCTCCAGCCAGCCGCGGACGTTCACCAGCGGGGTGCGCAGTTCGTGCGCGATGTCGCTGACCATCGTCTTGCGCTGCTGTTCGGTGCGCTCGACCTGCTCCGACATCGCGTTGAACGCGGCCGCCAGCTCGCCGATCTCGCCGCGCGCTCTCGTGTTCACCCGGGCCGACCGGTCGCCGCCGCCCATCCGCCGGGCCGCGGTGGTGATCGCGTCGATCGGGCGGACCAGGCGGCTGGCGGCGAGCGCGGTCATGCCGACGGTCAGCACCAGCACCACCAGTGCGGTCCACGCGATCCGCGCGGTGCCCACAGTGGACAGATCGGTCGCGGCGTGATTCCCGCCGGGCTTGGTGATGAACAGGTGCGCGGCGGGGGAGACGTAGGAGCCGAGCTGTTCCCGGCGTCCGGTTTCCACGCAGCGCTTGGCGCCCGGATCGGTGCGGAGTTCCTCCGGTGAGGTCACCGCCGCAGACTGGGCGGGCAGCGGATCGAGCCCCTGCCGGGCCAGGCACGCATCGACCAGGGCGAGCAGTTCGGTGCCGGCCTTGCGCTCGGTTTCGGTCACCTCGCGGGGCGAGGAACACCGCGCAGGTGAGGCGCTGGGCTCGGCGGTGGTGGACGGCTCCGGCATGGGCGGCGTCGACGACTTCGGCACCCCTTCGCCCGGGGTGAGCTGGACGACGGGGCGGCCGTTGGGACGCCAGACGATCACGCCTTCGTCGCCGAGCCGCCGGAAGCAGTCCAGCTGCCGTTGCGCGGCCTTGCCCAGCTCGTCGCGCTCCGCGGTGGTCAGCCGGTACGGGCCGACGGCGCGCGGATCGATGCCCGCGGCCGCCGCATCGGGCTTGAGCACCTGGTCGACCGCGAGTGGATCCACCACTGCGGACGGGGTTCTCGGCAGCTGGGCGTCCTGCGGCCCACCGGAGTCGGCGATCGGCGCCCGCGACGTGGTCGTCAGCGTGATGCGCCGCCCGGTCTGCGCGGCCAGGTCCGCCACCACCTGCTGGACCCCGGACCACTGCGGATTCGCCGCCGCGTAGCCGAGCAGCGAATCGTAGATCTTGGCGTCGGTGGCCAGGGTTTCGCCGAGTTCCTGGTTGATCGCCCCGCTGGTGCTCTGCGCGGCCAGCCACGCGGTGGCGCCGATGGAACAGCCAGCCACCACCACGGACATCGCCAGCAGCCGGGCGAGCAGGCTATGCCGGCGCGCCATCGGCGGAGCCGTCCTGGAGCTTGTAGCCGACGCCGTACACGGTGAGCAGGTGGATCGGCCGCCGGGGATCGGGTTCGAGCTTGCGGCGCAGGTTCATCACGTGCACGTCGATGGTTCGCTCGGTGATGAACTTGTCCATGCCGAAGGCCTGACTGAGCAGTTGGCCGCGGGTGAAGACGCGGCCGGGCTCGGCGGCCAGCACCGCGAGCATCCGGAACTCCGCGGGAGTGCAGTCCAGCGGGGCGCCGCCGAGGGTGATCTCGTGGCGCTGCTGGTCCACCACCAGATCGCCGACGCGCAACGGCTGCTGGTCGTTGTCCTGGCTGCGGCGGACGCGGCGCAGGATCGCGCGGATGCGGGCGGCGAGCTGGCGCGGGCTGTAGGGCTTGGTCACGTAGTCGTCGGCGCCGAGGTCCAGCCCGAGCAGCACGTCCTCCTCCGTGGTCCGCGCGGTGAGCAGCACGATCGGGACGTCCGATTCGGCCCGCAGGATCCGGCACACGTCCAGGCCGTCGACCTTGGGCATCATCACGTCCAGCACGATCAGGTCGGGTGCGCGTCGCCGCGCCTCGTCGATCGCCGCGCGACCGTCGTGCACGACCACCACGCGGTGGTTGTCGTGCTCCAGATATCGCCGGATCAACTCGGCCTGCTTCGGGTCGTCCTCCGCGACCAGCACCTGTGCGCTCACATCGCGCATTATCGCTTTCCGCCCGCGCGGCGGGTGATCCGCCACCGGACCTTGATCGCGGCTGAACAGGTTCTTCACATTTCGGCGGCCGGTGGCGGAATCGAACAGGTTCTTCACATCGATCAGACGGGATCTTGAAAAGGCCGCCGCATTCTGGTCCTCGTCCGGGACTCCGGGCGAACAGTCGAATGGAAGGACGCGATCGATGAAGCTTGGTCGTACGTGCGCGGCAGCTGCGCTCCTCGGCGCGGCGGCGCTGCCGCTGGCGGCGCCGATCAGCTGGGCCGTCGAGCCGGCCGCCGCTCCGGTGCGCGAGCAGCAGGCCCCGGAAGCGCCCCAGCCGAAGGAGTCGACGCCGGCCGCGCCGGTGCCCGAGGCGACCCGGGCCGAGCAGCCGAAGGAGTCGACCCCGGCCGCGCCGGTGCCGAAGCCCAGCGGCGACCAGGTGAGCCAGCGCCCGGTGGGCGCGCCGGAAACCGGTGGTGGGCCGGTGGAGTCGGGCTTCGACCCGGCGATCCTCGGCGGTGCCGCCGCGGCCGTCGCGGTGGCGGGCGGCGGTGTCGCGCTGGTGCTGCGCCGCCGGCGCGCGGGCGCGAACTGAGGCGCATCCGCATGAGCGTGCATCCCCGGGCACGGGGGAGCCAGGGCGGTCGTGGCACAGCCGCGGCCGCCCTGGTCCTCGCGGCCCTGGCGCTGACCGGTTGTTCCGCCGGCGGGCAGTCCATCGACCTCGTCACGCCCTCTTCGGCGCCGGTGCAGGAATCGCCTGCGGTGCCGCGATCGGAACCGGCGTGGATCGAGATACCCCGGATCGGCGCGCGGTCGTCGCTGGTCCCGCTGGGGCTCAACCCGGACCGGACGATCGAGGTCCCGTCCGTGCACCAGCCGATGCAGGCCGGTTGGTACCAGTACGGCCCCACGCCGGGCGAAGCGGGACCGGCGGTGGTCCTCGGGCACGTCAACGGCGATGGCCAGGACGGGATCTTCGCGCGGCTGCGCGAACTGCGGCCCGGCGACGAGATCCTCATCGGCCGCCAGGACGGGCGGGTCGCCAGGTTCGTCGTGGACCGCATGGCGCAGCCGCCGAAGACCGGGTTCCCCGCCGACGAGGTGTACGGCAACACCGCCGGCCCGGAATTGCGGCTGATCACCTGCGGTGGTTCGTTCGACCACTCGGCCCGCAGCTACCGCGACAACATCATCGCCTTCGCCGCCCTGGCCGGAATGGTCGGCTGACGACCGTCCACTTCGGTCACGAAGGCTGGATGCCGGTGCTCAGCAGCATCGCGACGTCGAGCAGGGCGACGAGGACGACCGCGTGGAAGGCGGTGCGGGAGCCGGGGCGGCGGCCGAGCAGGACACCGGCGCCGAGCACGGCCGCCGCCAGCGGCAGGACCACCCAGCTGGACACGCCTGCCAGCACCGCCGACGCGGTCAGCACCAGCAATGCCGCCGCCGCAGTGCTTTTCGCCGCGCCGAGGCGGTGCGGCAGGCCGCGGACGCCGGTGGCCGCGTCGTCGGCCAGATCCGGCAGCGCGTTCACGAAGTGCGCGGCCGAACCGAGCAGCGCGGCGGCGAGCATGAGCCGCACCGGTGGGGGACCGGCGCCGCCCAACGCCACGAACGCGGGCAGCAGGCCGAACGACACGGCATAGGGCAGCACCGAAAGCGGGCCGGCCTTCACGCCGAGGTCGTAAGCCCACGCCGATACCAGCGCGACGAAGTGGACGGCCGTCGCGGCGACGCCGAACGGCAGCGACAGCACCACGGCCGCGGGCGCCGACACCAGCACCGCGATCAGCACCGCCCGCCGCGAGACCTCCCCGGCCGCCACCGGCTTGCCCCGCCGCCGGACCCGGGCATCCCGGTCGGCATCCACCAGGTCGTTGAGCCACCCGACGGACAGCTGCCCGGCCAGCACCGCCGCAGCCGTCAGGAGCACGCCGCCCGCGTTGCGCCCGGTGGTGGCCGCGAGCCCGGCGGCGATCGCGGCGACCGCCACCGCCGGCCCCGGGTGCGAGGCCCGGAGCAGCGAGGACGCCGTTGCGAAGTGCCGCACCCGGCCGAGTGTGCCAGCCTGGAGCGCATGGCACGCTCCGGCCGGACCGTGCGGCGCAACGATCCTTTGCTGTACGAGGTTTTCGCCGACCAGTGGTGGCAGCCGCGTGGCGTCTTCGCGATGTTGCACTGGCTCGCCGCCGCGCGCGGCGCACTGGTTCCCACCGCCGCGCGGAACGGCGCGGTGCTGGTGGATCTCGGCTGCGGGGCGGGCCTGCTGGCCCCGCACGTGGCGGGCAAGGGATACCGGCACATCGGCGTGGACCGGTCGCCGACCGCGTTGCGGCAGGCCGCCGAGCACGGCGTGCAGCCCGTCGTGGGCGACGTCCTCGCGGTTCCGCTCCCGGACGGGTGCGCGGACTGCGTGGTGGCAGGGGAGGTGCTGGAGCACGTGACCGATCTGCCCGCCGCGGTGGCGGAGGCTTGCCGGGTGCTGCGAACCGGGGGCCTGCTGGTGCTGGACACCCTCGCGGCGACGGCCCTGTGCCGGGTGGTGGCGATCGGGATCGCCGAACGCGTGGTGGTGCGCGGCGTGCACGATCCAGCGCTGCTGGTCGATCGCGCCGAGCTGATCGCCGAGGCAGCCCGGCACGGCGTTGCACTGCGGCTGCGCGGCGTGCGGCCGTCGTGGCTGGACCTGCTGGCATGGGCCGCCGGTCGCCGGGGCGGCGTCCGGATGCTCCCGTTCTCCTCCACCGCCGTGCTGTTCCAGGGCATCGGCCGGAAGAAGGGGTGAAAGCCGTTGTCGCTGTTCGTGGAACCGTCTTCGCCGACCGCCGCGCACGAGGCGGCGCGCGACCTGGTGCCGCGCATCGCCGCGCGCGCCGGGCGCTACGACGCCGAAGGTGCCTTTCCCCGGGAGGATTTCGCCGAGCTGCGCGCCCGCAGGCTGCTGGGTCTCATGGTTCCGGTGGAACTGGGCGGGTTCGGCGCGTCGTTCGCCGACTACGCCGCGGTCGCGACCGAACTGGCCGGCGGCGCCGGTTCCACGGCGCTGATCTTCAACATGCACGCCTCCGTCACCGGCGCGCTCGCGCACACACCGGAAGAACTGCTGCGGCAGCTGGGCGCGCCGGAGAGCTGCTTCGCCGCGCGGGACCGGCTGCTCGCGGCGGCCGCCGACGGCGCGCTCTACTCGGTGGCGATGAGCGAGCGCGGCACGGGCTCGCGGCTTTCGCACACCACCACGGTGTTCCGCCGCCGCGACGGCGGGTACCGCATCACCGGCAGCAAGGCGTTCGTCTCCGGCGCCGGTCATGCCGACGCGTACCTGGTCACCGCCAAGGACGCCGACGCCGCCGAGCCGAAGGTGTCCTACTTCCTGGTTCCGGCCGGCGAGGGCATCCGGGTGGAGCCGACCTGGGATTCGCTGGGCATGCGCGCCACCGGCAGCCACGATGTGCACTTCGAGGTGTCGGTGGGCGCCGACGCGCTGCTGGGCGGGATCGAGGGGATCACGCTGCTGGTCGCGCAGGTGATGCCGCAATGGCTCGTCGCGTCGTACGCCGCCGTCTACGTCGGCGTGGCGCGGTCGGCGCTGCGCGAAGGCGGCGCACACCTGCGCGAACGCGGGCTGCACACCCTGCCGGCCGTGCGATCCCGGATGGGCCGGGCGGATGCGGCGGTCGCTGCTGCCGACGCCGTGGTCCGGGAGACCGCCCGGCGGGTGGCGCTGCAGCCAGGGGAGCCGGAGACGAACCGCTGGGTGTGGCGGGCGAAGCTGATCGCAGGCGACACCGCCGCCGCGGTGGCCTCGTCGGTGCTGGAAGCGGCCGGGGCGTCGGCGACGCGGCGCGGCCACCCGCTGGAGCGGATCTACCGCGACGCCCGATGCGGCGCGCTGCAACCGGCGACGTCCGACGTCTGCGCCGACTGGCTCGGCGTGGCCGCGCTCGGCGGCGACCCCGACGACGAGACCGAGTCGCCCCGTTGGTGACGCCGCTGATCACCGGACTCGGCTCGGCGCTGCCGGACACCGCCGAGCAGCAGGCGCTGTGGGACGGCTTCTTCCAGGAGCACTTCCGCGGCAGCCGCCTCGCCCGGCGGGTGTTCGCCGGCGCCGGGGTGCGGCGCAGGCACACCGTGGCCAACCCGATCAAGGAAGACCTCTCCGGCTGGTCCACGGCCGCCCGGATGCGCCGCTTCGACGAGGAAGCTCCGCGGCTGGGGCACCAGGCCGTCGCCGCCGCGCTGGAGGACGCCGGGATCGGCGCGGACGAGATCGGCCTGCTCACCGTCGCCACCTGCACCGGCTACGGCACGCCGGGCCTGGACATCAAGCTCGCCACATCCCTCGGGCTTCGTCCCGACGTGCGGCGGCTGTTCGTCGGGCACATGGGCTGCTACGCGGCGTTGCCGGCGCTGGGCGGCGTTGCCGATTTCGTCGCGGCGCACGGCCGGGCGGCGGTGCTGCTCTGCCTGGAGCTGACCTCCCTGCACATCCAGCCGCCGACCGACGATCCGCAGCAGGTCGTCTCGCACGCGCTCTTCGGCGACGCGGCGGTGGCGGCGGTCCTGCACCCGGCGGCGGCCGGGCTCGCGGTCGTGGACATCGCCGCCTTCACCGACGACACCGCGAGCGCGCACATGACCTGGGAGATCACCGATCTCGGTTTCCGGATGGGGCTTTCGCCGCAGGTGCCGGAGGTGCTGGCCCGGCACCTCGGCCCGGTGCTCGACGACCTGCTCGGCCGCAACGGCTTGCGGCGCGCCGACATCCGGGGTTGGGCGGTGCACCCGGGCGGTCCACGCATCCTCGACACCGTCGCGGACACCCTCGAACTGCCACCTGCCGCGCTGCAGTCGTCGCGCGACGTCCTCGCCGAACACGGCAACTGCTCGTCCGCGACGCTGCTGCTGGTCCTGGAGGAACTCCTGACCGGCGGGCTCCGCGACGGGAACCACGTCGTCGCGCTGGCCTTCGGCCCCGGCCTGACGCTTTATGCCGCGCTGCTGAAAGCCATCCTGTAATCATGGAAACCGAACCGCTCACGCCGGTCGCGCCGCACCGGATGCGTTGCTCGTTCAGCAAGCAGAGCTGGAGCGACGTCGTGTTCGCGCACTGGCCTTGCCCGGAACGAGACATCGCGGCGCTGCTGCCGCCGCGCACCAGGCCCGACCTGTTCGACGGCACCGCCTGGGTCGGCGTGGTCGGCCTGGGGATGTCGGTGCGCAGCCCGCTGCGGGCTCGGTTCGCCGAGCTCAACGTGCGCACCTTCGCAGTAGACGAGTACGGCCGCCGCGGGCTGGTGTTCTTCTCCCTGGAGGCGTCGCATCCGGGTTTCGTCCGCGCGGCCAGGGCCGTCGGCCGCCTGCCGTACCGGTCGGCGGTGGTCGAATGCTCGAAGACGGCGACCGAAACCGCCTACCGCGTCGAGCGATCCGGCGTCGGACTGAGCCTGCGCATCCGGCGCGGCGGCCGGGTCGCGCCGACCGGCGCGGACCGGTTCCTCACCGAGCGCTGGCGGATGTTCTCGACCTGGTACCGCCGACCCATCGAGGTCCCGGTGGCGCACGAGCCCTGGGCCCTGGATTCCGCGGAGCTGCTGGAGTTCACCGACACCGGGCTGCTAGCCGGGTTCGGGCTGGCCCCGCCGAGCCGGCCCGTCGTCCGGTTCGCGTCCAGAGTGGACGCTCGGTTCGGCCTGCCGGTGCCGTTGTGACGCGGCGGGCCCGGCTCCGAGTGGAGCGCGGGCCCGCCGGTTCAGGGGAAAAGCCGCTGGAAGAGATCACTTGCCGCCGACGTTGAGGTCGATGCAGGCGTAGAAGGCGTTCGCCGTGTCGGCGACGTTCCAGACCGCCAGCACCTTCTGCTTGCCGCTGACGCCGCCGAGGTCGACGGTGTGCGACAGCTGCGACGGCGGCTGCTGGCCGCCCTGGTCGAACACGGCGACGCGGTTGCCGCCGATGAAGTACTCCCAGGTCGACGTGCGGTGCGCGGCGGTGAGCGTCCAGTTGAAGGTGACGGAGTTGCCGACCGGCGTCGCGGTCCAGCCCTTGCCGTCGTCGTCGAGCTCCGCGAAGCCCGCGTTGCCGCCGCTGCAGCTCTGCAGGCCCTTCGGGCCCTCGACGCTCTGCGGCTCGTACTTGATGGCGCCGCACGGGACGGTGCCCTGGGCGCACTGGGCCTGCCGGCTCGGCGGCGAGTTGACGTATCCGTGCGCGCTGGCGGTGCTGGTGGGGATCGCGACGAGGGCCGGGGCGAGCGCCGCGCCGACGATGGCTGCGGCGAGTTTCGGCTTCTTGTTCATCTCAGCTCCTTCGGAGGAAACCGCCTGGTCGCCGACGGTGGTGCCGGACCGGCGGTGCTGGGTGGAACTTGGCCGAGGAAGGGAGAGGGGACTCCGACGACCACCGGCCTCGGCGGGTCGGACCCCGCGTTGAGCCGATGGTCTGGACCATAAGTTTCTGGCGTCGTGGCGGTCAAGATTTGCCCGGTCCGCGTTTTTCCCAGGGCGTTTGCCAGTTTTCACCTGACGTTCATGCTGCGGACCCCGTGCCGATCAGATCCATTGTGGACTCAAGGTCGTGCTGTGCAGCGCTTTCGGGCGCCGGTCCGCGTAGTGGGACGATCGGTGTGTTCGTTGACACCGGCGCCGGTCCGCTCGACGATTGCCCGGTGCTGATCACGTTCACCCGCCGCCGGCACGTCGACCTCCGTCGCGTGGCGAGCCAGGCGTGTCGCCGATGATGCCGCGCAGCGCGGCACATCGAGCTTTTCCGTCCGAAGAGGACATTCGAATTCCGGATCGTTTCCCGGGTCGCCGCCGGTGGCCCCATCTGGAGGTGCGTGGACGTGCAGTTGGGCATCCTGAGTCTGGGCAGCACGCAGCCGGACCCGCTGACCGGTGAAACCCGTTCGGCCACCGAGCACTTCGACGACGTCGTGCGGCTGGCCGAGTTCGCCGAGCGGCTGGGCCTGGACTACTTCGGCTTCGGCGAACACCACGCCGGCCGGACGGTGGCCACGGCGCCGCCCGTGGTGCTCGCCGCGATCGCGGCCCGCACCAGCCGGATCCGGCTGATCACCACGGTCACGCTGCTGAGCACCCTCGACCCGCTGCGGGTGGCCGAGGACTACGCCACCCTCGACCACCTGTCGCACGGCCGGCTCGAACTGATCGTGGGCAAGGGCAATTCCGCCGACCCCTACACGATGTTCGGCTACGACCGCGAGCACCAGTGGGAGCTGCAAGCCGAGCACTACGAGCTGCTGCACCGGCTTTGGCGCGAGGAGGAAGTCACGTTCAGCGGGAAGTTCCGCGGCCGGCTGGAGGGAGTCACCAGCCTGCCGCGGCCGCTGCAGACCCCGCCGCCGGTCTGGCACGGCGTCGCCACCAGCCAGGCGTCGCCGGACCTCGCCGCCCGCTTCGGCGACCCGATCTTCGTCGCCAACGCGATCCAGCCGATGGAGAACTACGGCAAGCTCGTCGACCACTACCGGGAGCGCTGGGCCGCCTACGGCCGCGACCCGGCGCAGGCCGGGGTGGGCTCCGGCGGATTGTTGTTCGTCGGCAAGACCTCCCAGCGGGCGAGGGACGACCTGCGCCCGTACTACGAGGCCCAGTGGGCCGACCGCGACCCCACGCGGGACCGCGGCGGGGTCGGCGACGAGCCGGCCGGGCAGACCCTGGAGAGCAACATCGCCGCCGGCGGGCTGTTCGCAGGCAGCCCGCAGGAGATCGTGGACAAGGTCGGCACCTACCGGGAGCGGTTCGGGCACGACCTGATGATCTTCGGCCCGCAGATCGGCGGCATGCCCTACGGGCTCGTCGCCGACTCCCTCGACCTGTTCGCCGCGGAGGTGGCGCCGCACCTGCGATCCCTCTGACCCGAGTCCCGGGCAAAACGGACGCATTCGGGCTCACTGCTCGACTCCGCACCCGTGCTGTGATCGACTGCTGGGAGATCTCGTGCGGCGAAGGGCGGTTTGGTGAACGCGCGCGTCGCCCTCTACATCGGCGGATTGCTCGGGCCGTTCGGCGGCGGCGTCGTCTCCGCCATGCTGCCGGAGCTCAGCAATGGATTCGGCGTGTCGCAAGGCATCGCGGCCACATCGCTGACGGTGTACCTGCTGCCGTTCGCGATCGTCATGCTGGTCTCCGGCAGCCTCGGCGAGCGGTGGGGCATGAGCCGCAGCATCCGCGTCGCCTACGCCGGATATGCGGTCGTGGCGTTGCTGGCCGCCCTTGCCCCGTGGTTCTGGCTCTTCCAGGCCAGCCGCGCCTTGCAGGGCATCGCGAACGCGTTCACCACGCCGCTGCTGCTGGCCAAGCTCGCCGCCGTCACGCCGAAGGAGCGCCTCGGCCGGGCGCTGGGCACCTACGGCGCGATGCAGGCGATCGGGCAGACGTCCGCGCCGCTGGTCGGCGGGCTCGCGGCGGAAGGCGCCTGGCAGTGGGCCTTCGTCGGCCTCGCGGCGGTCGCCGCGGCGCTGGCGATCAGCCCGCTGCCGCCGGATTCGCGCGACGGCGCGGCGCAGCGGCCCGCCGCGTTGCGGGACGCCTGGCGGAAATCCGTGCTGCTGACCGGCGGCGTCGCCTTCGTCGCCTGGGCCTGCCTGGCGGGTCTGCCGTTCCTGGTCTCGTTCCGGCTGGACGACGCCTTCGCGCTGAGCCCGGGCGTGCGCGGCCTGGTGCTCACCGCCTACGGCGTGGCGGGTGCGGTCGGCGCCAGGTTGACCGGCGGGGCGGTGGACCGGTTCGGCCAGCGCGCCATCGTGTGCGTCGGGCTGCTGTTCGGCGCCCTGGCGGTCGGGGCCGTCGGCCTGGTCGCATGGCTGCCCGCGGTCGCGATCGCCTGGGCGGTCGGCGGCGTCTGCGGGCAGTTGATCCTGGTCGGCATCCACGCCACGGTGCTCACCGGCGGGGCGAGCGGACGCGGCGGGATCATCTCCGTGGTCACCGCGCTGCGGTTCCTCGGGATGTCGGCCTCCCCGGCGGCGTTCACCGCCCTCTACCGGCACGACGCGGCGCTGGGTTTCCTGCTCCCGGCCGCGCTGCTGGTACTGACAATTCCCGTTGTTGCCGTTTGGTGGCCGCGCAAAGCGCCCGGTTGATCGATACCGGCGTCGGCATTTTCCCAGTTTGAGCCGGATCCGCGCCGATCCGGACACCGTGCGTTACCGAATCCGATCACCGTCCGAAACCGGACCGCGCCAATTGGTTCACCCAATGGTGATCGTTCGTGTGGCAGGCTTCGTCCTGCTTGAACGACAGTCCTGCCGGTCGGGCACGGGCGCGGATGTTGTGCGGCGCGGCCGGCGAAGAGGCGAGAGGACACGCCCGTGAAGATCGCCCGTTGGAAACCGCTGACCCTGTTATTCAGCGCCGCGTTGGTGGTCGTGCCCACGACCGCCGCGCTGGCGGCCCCTGATGCGACGGCGGATTCCGCCGTCGAGGACTACTACCAGGACGCGATCGGCAAGACCGGTCCCGAGCTCAAGACCGCCCTGCACGGGATCATCAGCAACGGCACCACGACCCTGAGCTACGACGAGGTCTGGGACGCGCTGAAGGTCACCGACGAGGACCCGAACAACAACGCCAACGTGATCCTGCTCTACACCGGCCGGTCGCAGGGCAAGGACACCAACGGCGGCGACGCCGACGACTGGAACCGGGAGCACGTCTGGGCGAAGTCCCACGGCGACTTCGGCACCTCGCCCGGTCCCGGCACCGACGTGCACCACCTGCGCCCGACCGACGTCACCGTGAACTCGGATCGCGGCAACAAGGACTTCGACATGGGCGGGACCGAGTCCGAGGAAGCGCCCGGCAACTTCACCGACGGCGACTCCTGGGAGCCGCGCGACGAGGTGAAGGGCGACGTCGCCCGGATGATCTTCTACATGTCGGTCCGCTACGACGGCGGTGACGGCTTCGCCGACCTCGAGGTCAACGACAACGTCGACAACGGCAGCAACCCGTTCATGGGCCGCGTTTCGGTGCTGAAGCAGTGGAACGAGCAGGACCCGCCGGACGCCGGGGAGCAGCGCCGCAACCAGGTGATCTTCGACCAGTTCCAGCACAACCGGAACCCGTTCATCGACCACCCGGAGTGGGTCGCCGAGATCTGGTGACGATTCCCAGCCGAGGGGCGCCCCCGCCGGTCCGACCCGGCGGCGGCGCCCCTCACGCCGTTTCCGCGGCCGACAGGAAGTCGGCGAGGATTCCGTTCAGGCGGGCGGCATTCCCGGTCGGCAGCGCGTGGTGGCCGACGCCGGGCAGCATCGCCGTGCGGACGCCGGGCACCACGCGTTCGGCCTGCGCGAGCAGGCGGCGCGGGTCGTGGGCCTTGCTGTTCTCGGCCGCCAGCACGAGGGCCGGCACGGTCAGGCGCGCCGGGTCGGGATTGGGGCTGGTGACCGGCTTCGCGGCCTGGAACTCCGCGCCGCGGGCCTGCAGTTCGAGGCAGGCCGGATCGATGCCGGCGCCGCCGGTCTCCCAGCGCAGGAAGTCGCGCGTTCGCCGCGGCGCGGGCCGCAGCAGCATCGGCAGGGCGCGCAGCAGGTAGAGCGGATTCCAGCGGGTGAAGCACGCCGTGGGATCCAGCAGTGCGAGGCTGCGCACCCGGGGCGAGTGGAGGGCGTAGTGCAGGGCGATCCACGCTCCGTAGGAATGCCCGCAAAGGTCCGCCGTCTCGACGCCGAGGTGGTCGAGCACCTCGTCCAGCCAAGCCATCTGGTCGCCGACGCCGGAGACCGCTTTGCCGTCGGCGACGCTGCGCCCCGCCTCGCCGATGAGGTCGATTGCGTAGATCCGGTGCCGCTCGCCGAGTTCTCGGACGTTGGCGAACCACACCGTCGAGGTTGCTCCGCCGCCGGGCAGGAGCACTAACGGCGGACCCTCCGGCGCGCCGCAGGCGTGCACGCGGGTGCTGCCGTAGGCCGTCGGCACTTCGAGCGCGTCGACCGGGGCAGGCCACTTCGCCAGCACCGCGTCGTAGGCGGCGAAGAAGTCATCGGCGCCGCGGGAGGTCCGGAAGCCCATCGTGCACCTCGCTCGTCGAGTAGCCCGGTGATCGAGAGACTAGCGCTCCCTCAGCCCCGATCGGCGCGCATTGCCGCCAGGATCTCGTCACACCAGGCCAGCATCGACTCCTCGGTGCGGATGCCGCCGCGCAGCACCAGGTACTGGTGCAGCTGCTGCCCGGAAAGCCCCTGCGGCGCGGGGAAATCCCGCTCCTCGATCGCGCGGTAGACGGCCAGCCGCTCGTCGTGCCCCCGGCGGTGCCGGGCGACCTCCTCGGCGACCCGCTCGGTGTCGCCGAAGGACGCGCCGCGGATCTTCACCGACAGCTCGTTGCGGACGGCCGGCGGGTCCACCGGTTCGGCGAGCCAGCGCGCCAGTTCGGCGGCGCCGGACTCGCTGACCCGGTAGACCTTCTTGTCCGGGCGCTTGTCCTGCGCGACCTCGTCGCAGGACACCCAGTCCAGCTCGACCATCCGCTTCAGGCTCCGGTAGATCTGCTGGTGGCTGGCCGACCAGAAGTAACCGATGGACTTGTCGAACCGGCGCGCCAGCTCGTACCCGGATCCCGCGCGTTCCTGCAGCGAGACCAGGATGGCGTACTCCAACGACATCGGTTCAGTCTGCCACGCCGATCAGCCCGCCCAGCCGTGCCCGGATCAGCTCGGCGGACTCGCGCACGATGCGCTCCACCAGCTCGCCGACCGGGGGCACGTCGGTGATCAGCCCCTGCACCATGCCGGCGCTCCAGATGCCGAGCTCCGGGTCGCCCTGCTCGTAGACCTGGCGGCCGCGGGCGCCGGCGACGAGGTCGCGGACGTCCTCGAAGGCCGCGCCGTCGGCCAGCTTCGCCACCACTTCGCGGCTGACGGTGTTGCTGGCGACCCGCGCGGTGTTGCGCAGCGGCCGGAAGATCAGCTCGGTCTCCAGCTCGCTGGCCTCGGCGATCCGCTTCTTGACCGCGTCGTGGATCGGCGACTCGGCGGTGCACATGAAGCGGGTGCCCATGTTGATGCCGTCCGCGCCGAGCGCCAGCGCCGCGACCAGGCCGCGGGCGTCGGCGAAGCCGCCGGAGGCGATGATCGGGATGCTGAGCTCGTCGGCGGCGCGGGGGATCAGCACCAGGCCGGGGATGTCGTCCTCGCCGGGGTGGCCGGCGCACTCGAAGCCGTCGATGCTGACCGCGTCCACACCGAGCTGCTGCGCCTTGAGCGCGTGCCGGACGCTGGTGCACTTGTGCAGCACCCGGACCCCGGCGGGCTTGAACGCCGCGACCTGCTCGGCCGGGTTGGACCCGGCGGTCTCGACGATCTTGATGCCGGATTCGATGATCGCCTGCCGGTACTCCGCGTACGGCGGCGGCGTGATGGTGGGCAGGATCGTCAGGTTGACGCCGAAGGGCTTGTCGGTCATCTCGCGGCAGCGCGCGATCTCCTTGACCAGGTCCTCCGGCGTCGGCTGGGTGAGCGCGGTGATCATGCCGAGAGCGCCGGCCTCCGCGACCGCCGCGACGAGTTCGGCCCGGCCGACCCACTGCATGCCGCCTTGCACGATGGGGTGTTCGACGCCGAACTCCTCGGTGAACCTGGTTCGAAGCACGTTGCTCATCGCTCGCCTCCCGCTGCGCTGCCGACGCGGACGCCGAGGCGCCCGTGCCGGTCAAGCTACTATGCAACAAGATGCAATGCAACGAGTTGCATATCTAGAAGGAGATGTAGCCGCCGTCGACGGTGATCGCGTCTGCGGTGTGGAAGGCGCTCGCCGGGCTCGCCAGGTAGACCGCCAGCGCGCCGAAGTCCGAGGGCGCGCCCCAGCGGCCCACCGGCATCCGGGGCAGCACCTTGCGCTGGAACCCCTCGGACTGCAGCGCCGGGTCGGCCAGCGGTGTGCTCACCCAGCCCGGCAGCACCGCGTTGGCCCGGATCCCGTGCCGGGCCAGCTCGATCGCGATCGACTTGATCATCGAGATCAGCGCGCCCTTCGACGCGGCGTAGGCCTGGCCGCGCGGTTGTCCCTGCCGCGCCGCCAGGCTCGACGTGCCGACGAGGCTGCCGCCCTCGCCCTGCGCCAGCAGCCGGCGCGCCGCCGCGCGCAGTGTGAGGAACGCGCCGTCGACGTTCACCCGCGTCACGCGGTGGAAGTCGCTGAGCTCGGTGTCCACGAAGCGGGTCCCGCCGCCGCCCACGCCGGCGTTGGCGAAGCACGAGTCCAGCCGCCCGAACTCTTCGACGGTGCGCGACATCGCCGCCTCGACCTGCTCTTCGTCGCCGACGTCGCAGCGCAGCGCGAGCACCTTGCCGCCATGCTTCTCCAGCTCCCGGGCCGCGGTCTCGTTGCGCTCGGCGTTGGTGCCCCAGATGCAGACGCCCGCGCCGGCGGCGGCCAGCGCGTCGGCCATCGCCAGGCCGATGCCCGAATTGCCGCCGGTCACCACGGAAACGTGCCCGGTGAGATCGAAGGGGTTGGCGGTGTCGCCCATGTTTCGTGCCTCCTGGGTGGGGTCAGCGCTCGCCGTGTTCGCGGCGCAGCTGGGTTTTGAGGACCTTGCCGCTGGGGTTCCGCGGCAGTTCCGCGACGACCGCCAGCCGGCGCGGGCGCTTGTAGCCGGCGAGCCGCTGCTTGCACCAGTCCTCGATGTCGGCGAACGTCGGCGGATCGGCCGGGTCGCGCGGCGCGACGACCGCCAGCGGCGTCTCGCCCCACCGCTCGTCCGGCACCCCGATCAGCGCGGTCTCGGCGACCTTGGGATGCGCGGCGAGCACGTCCTCGACCTCGGCGCAGTAGATGTTCTCGCCGCCGGAGATGATCATGTCCTTCTTCCGGTCGACCACGTAGAGGTAGCCCTCGTCGTCCTGGCGCACCAGGTCGCCGGAGTGGAACCAGCCGCCGTGGAACGCCTCGGCGGTCTCCGCCGGTTTGCCCCAGTACTCCCGCATCACCGTGGGCCCGCGGTAGACGATCTCGCCGACCTCGCCGCGCGGCACGTCGTTCATGTCGTCGTCGACCACCCGGGCCTCGACGTTGAGCATCGGGGTGCCGACGGAGCCGATCTTGCGCAGGGCGTCCTCGCCGCGCAGCATCGTGGTCACCGGGCTGCACTCGGTCTGCCCGAACGAGGTGGTGATCTCGGCCTGCGGGAACGTGTCGAACATCTTGCGCAGCAGCGTCGTCGACGCGGGCGCCGCGCCCCAGCTGATCCGCTGCAGCGCCGAGAGGTCGTGGTCGCCGATGTCCGGCAGGTCGCAGATCGCCTGCCACTGCGCGGGCACGAAGAAGCACGACGTGATCCGCTCCCGCGCCAGCATCCGCACCGTCTCGGCCGGGTCGAACCGGCCCGACGCGCTGATCACGATCCGCCCGCCGAGCAGCAGGTACGGCAGCATCCCGGACACCCCGGCGATGTGGAACAGCGGCACACCCACCAGCCAGACGCGGTTGTCCGCGGTGACGCCGTTGTGCACCAGCGAGCTGAAGCTGTGCATCAGCAGGTTGTGGTGGGTGAGCACGGCGCCCTTGGGGCGGCCGGTGGTCCCGGAGGTGTACATGATGAACGCTGGCGACTGCTCGTCCACGACGGTCTCGGCGTACTCGTCGGACGCCGCCGCGAGCGCCGCGTCGTAGTCCTCGGTGTCCTCGCCCGCGGCGCCGCCGATGACCAGGCAGACGCGCACGCCGGGTGCCTTTTCCCTGGCTCTGGCCATGGTTTCGGCCAGGAACGAGTCCACGATCACCGCGCAGGCGCCGCTGTCGTCCAGGGCGTAGGCGATCTCGTCGGCGACCAGCCGGAAGTTGATCGGCACGCAGATCGCGCCGAGCCGCGCGCAGGCGAAGTAGGACTCGACGATCTCCAGCCCGTTGAGCCCGGCCACCGCGACCCGGTCGCCGGCTCCGACGCCGCGGTCCCGCAGCGCGTTCGCCAGCCGGGTGACGCGCTCGTCGAACTCCCGGTAGCTGCGGCTGACGTCCTGGAAGCGCAGTGCGATCTCGTCGGGGATCTTGCGGGCGTGCCGGGCCAGCTGATCGCCGGCGGTCATGCCTCGGCCGGTCACGGATTGCGCAGCAGCGGACATCGTTACCTCGCCGGTGAGGGTGACGTGACGGGCCTCATATTGCGTTGCCGAACGGTGGTGGTCAACCCGGGACGGGCGGCCGGGACCGTGGAAAAGTCCGGCGCGCAACGCAGGTCACCCGGCCTTGAGGTCCACTATGGACTTAAAAATAGAACATGTTCAGCTGGCTCCGGTTCGGTTACAGTCGGCGGTGACGGATTCGCTGCCACCGCACCGCCGGGGTGGAGGGAGAGCACATGGACGTCGACGAGTTCCGCGCGAAAGCACGCGAATTCCTGGCCGCCAACGCGCCGGGATCCCTGGGCGACCGCGCCCCGGCCGAGGTGCTCGAGGAGGCCAAGCGGTTCCAGGCCGCCGCCTACGACGCGGGCCTGGCGGGCATCACCTGGCCGGCCGAGTTCGGCGGGCAGGGCCGCACCGCCGCCGAGCAGCAGGCGTACGACGCGGAGGCGGCCCACTACGACCTGCCGAGCTCGCCGTTCATGGTCGGGATGGGCATGTGCGGCCCTACGCTGCTGGACCTCGGCACCCCGGAGCAGAAGGCGCGCTATCTGCCGAAGCTGCTGCGCGGCGACGAGATCTGGTGCCAGCTGTTCTCCGAGCCCGGCGCGGGTTCCGACGTCGCCAGCCTGCAGACCCGCGCGGTGCGCGAAGCTGGGGGCACCTCCCGCTCGAGCGAAGCCGAGAGCGGGGGAGAATGGGTGATCAACGGCCAGAAGGTGTGGACCTCGGGCGCGCAGTGGTCGGACTTCGGCGCGCTGCTGGCCCGCACCGACCCGGACGTCCCGAAGCACCGCGGCATCACCATGTTCATCATCGACATGCACGCCCCCGGCGTGACGGTGCGGCCGCTGCGGGACATGACCGGCCGGGCGCCGTTCAACGAGGTCTACTTCGACGACGTGCGCATCCCGGCCGATTCGGTGATCGGCGAGGTCGGCGGCGGCTGGCTGGCGGCGGTCACCATGCTCGGGCACGAGCGGGTGTCGATCGGCGGCTCGGTGCGGCGCGGCAGCGACCCGTTGTCCTACGACAACCTGGTGGAGCTCGCCCGCCGCCATGGTCGCGCCGAAGATCCGGTGGTGCGCGGCCGGTTGGCCGAGATCTACGCCCAGGAGAAGGCTCTCGGGCTGTTCAACAGCCGGTTGCGGCAGGAAGCGGAGGCGGGATCGCCGCCCGGCGCCCGCGGTTCGGTGTCGAAGCTCGCCGGCGCGCTGCTGCTGTGGCGCGCGGTGGACACCGCCGGTCTCATCGCCGGTCCGGAGCTCGCGGCCTGGGAACCGGGCGACGCGGCCGCCGAGGAGATGGCGATCGCGATCAACTCGACGCCCGCGTCGAGCATCGCCGGCGGCTCCAACCAGATCCAGCGCAACATCATCGGGGAGCGGATTCTCGGCCTGCCGAAGGAGCCCCAGGTGGACCGCGACGTCCCGTTCCGGGAGCTGAAGGTCGGCACCCAGCGTCCCGCGTGACCCGAACGACCGCCGAAGACCTCCGAGGAGCGTGCAATGCAGCTGGTGTTGACCCGCGAGCAACGAGAACTCCGGTCCGCGGTCCGTAAGTTCCTGGCCGAGCACGCGCCGCCCGCGCGGGTGCGCGAGCTGATCGACGGCGATGGCCACGACGCCGGGCTCTGGCGGCGGCTGGCCGGTGAACTCGGTGCGACCGGGCTCGTGGTGCCCGAGGAGCACGGCGGATCCGGCGCCGGGCACGTCGAGCGCGCCGTGGTGCTGGAGGAGCTGGGGCGAGCCCTGGCGCCGGTGCCGTTCCTCGCGTCGGCGGTGCTGGCGACCGATGTGCTGCTGGCGCTGGACGATGCCGAAGCGCAGGCGGAACTGCTGCCGCGGCTGGCGGCCGGCGAGCTGATCGGCGCGGTTGCCTGGGACGCGGAGTCGGCGCCGACGGCCACCCGGCGGGACGGCTCGTGGGTGCTCGACGGCCGCGCGCCGCAGGTGATCTCCGGCGACATCGCGGACTTCGTGCTGGTGTGCGCCAGGACCGAGCAGGGCGGTTCGTGGTTCCGGGTCGACGGCGCTGACGGCGTGACGAGAACGCCGCTGCGGACGCTGGATCCGACCCGGCGGATCGCGCGGCTGGACTTCGCCGGTGCCCCGGCGCGCCAGCTGTCCACAGAGGACTCCGATGCGGTGCTGGCCGAAGTGCGGGACACCGCGGCGGTCGCGCTCGCCGCCGAACAGCTCGGCGGGATGGAGCGGGTCCTGGAGATGACGGTGGAGTACGCCAAGGTCAGGGTGCAGTTCGGTCGCGCCATCGGTTCCTACCAGGCGGTCAAGCACCGCTGCGCGGACATGTACAGCGCCTGGGAGCAGGCTCATTCCGCCGTGCGCCACGCGGCCTGGACCGCCGACGAGGACCGCGCGCATTTGCCGCTGGCGGCGGCGATGGTGCAGGTGCTCGTGTCGCCGGCGTACTTCGAGGCGGCGGCCGACACCGTCCAGCTGCACGGCGGCATCGGCTACACCTGGGAGCACGACGCCCACCTGTACTACAAGCGCGCGAAGACGTCGGAACTGCTGCTCGGCACCCCGGACCAGCAGCGCGCCCGGCTCGCGGACGTCCTCGCGATCTGATCGGGCGGTGCGTGCGCGGCGCCGTTCGTCAAGTAAGTTGACCAAGAATGCCCGGCGCGCGGAGATGGGTGGACGATGGGTGAGCGCTCGTTCGAGCTGAGAACCGTTGCGCTCGCGGCATTCGGGCCGACCCTGCTGTTCTCCACCGGCGAGGGCGCGATCATCCCGATGATCCCGCTCATCGCCGCCGACCAGGGCGCGGACCTGGGAACGCTGGGCCTGATCGCCGCCATGATCATGGTGGGGGAGCTCGTCGGCGACGTGCCCAGCGGCGCGCTGGTGCACCGCCTCGGCGAGCGGCGGGCGATGATCGGCGCCGCGATCGTGTCGGTGCTGGGCCTGGTCGGCTGCTACTTCTCGACGACTCCGTGGATGCTGGGCGCGTGCGTGTTCCTCGTCGGCCTGTCCACGGCGGTGTTCGCGCTCGCCAGGCACGCGTACATCACCACGGCCGTGCCGCTGCGCTACCGGGCGCGGGCGCTGAGCGTGCTCGGCGGGGTGTTCCGCGGGGGCTACTTCATCGGTCCCTTCCTCGCGGTGCTGGTGCTGATGGTGACGCCCGACAAGCGGGCGGTGTTCCTGCTCCACATCGCGTTCGCCCTCGCCTCGGTGGTCCTGCTGCTGTGCACGAAGGACCTCGGCACCGGCGGCGAGGGGGCCGCCGGGCCCGCGCACCAGGGACTGCTCACCACCCTGGTGCACCATCGCGGCGTGCTGGTGCGGATGGGGGCCTGCGCCGCGCTGATCGGCGGGCTGCGGGCGTCCCGGATGGTCGTGCTGCCGATGGTGGCGGTCGCGGCCGGGCTGTCGCCGTCGACCACCGCGCTGATCATCGGCATCGCGGGCGGCATCGACTTCGCGCTGTCCTACACGTCGGGCCAGATCATGGACCACTTCGGCCGGATGTGGGCGGCGGTGCCGTCGATGACCGGCCTGGCCGTCGGGCACCTCGTGCTGTTCGCGGTGGACGACGTGCCGACCTTCGCGATCGTCGCGGTGTTCCTGGCGCTGGCGAACGGGACCAGCAGCGGAATCCTGATGACGCTCGGCGCGGACCTCGCGCCGCAGCCCGGCCCGGCGCCGTTCCTCGGCGCCTGGCGGTTCACCGGCGACTTCGGGCAGGCGGTCGGGCCGGTCACCGTGTCCGGGCTGACCGCGGTGGCCGGCATCGGGTTCGCCGGCGCGGGCATGGGCCTGCTCGGGCTGCTGGGCGCGGGCCTGCTGCTGCGCTACGTCCCGCGCTACGTCCCGCAGGCGCGGACGAGCGGCTGACCAGCGGTGTGCCGCGCCACATTACCCGCCCGGCGGAGTGAGCGGCGGCACCGCGGGATGATCGAATGGCGGCGACACACCACCGGGCCGGGGGGAGACGCATGGCTGCCAAGAAATCAGTGTGGACGTCGATCGTGGCGGTCGCGCTGCTGGGCCTGATGTGGGTGGTGTTCGAGTCCGGCATCTTCGACGCGAAGGTCAGCGCCACCACCGGCCCCGCCGGGGAGCAGCTCGCCGAACTGCGCGTCGCCCCGGCGGGATCGATGGACGGCTACTCGCGTGAGCGGTTCAAGCACTGGACCACGAAGCCGGAAGCCGGGAAGAACTGCAACACCCGCGAGGCGGTGCTGGCGCGGGACGGCCAGAACGTCCGCACCAACAACGCCTGCGAGGCCACCGCCGGCACGTGGACCAGCGCCTACAACGGCCAGCAGCTGACCGACCCGTCGGCGATCGACATCGACCACATGGTGCCGCTGGCGAACGCCTGGCGCAGCGGCGCGAACAAGTGGGACGACCAGCGCCGCGAGCAGTTCGCCAACGACATGCAGCTGCCGCAGCTGGTGGCCGTCGACGCGAGTTCCAACCGCAGCAAGGGCGACCAGGACCCGTCCCAGTGGAAGCCCGAACGCGCGAACTGGTGCAGCTACGCGACGAGCTGGATCACGGTCAAGCGCGCCTACGACCTGACGGTCACCGAACAGGAGCAGAAGGCGCTCCAGGAAATGCTCGCGACCTGCGGCTGATCCGGCTCAGGCGCTGTAGCCCTTCGGCGGGATGAGCGTGCTCAGCTGGTCGAAAGTTAGCCAGTAGATCTGGTTGCCGCTGAAGGACGCCGGGTCGGCGATCAGCACCGTCCGGTCGACGTCGTTGTAGCCGATCACGGTGAAGTAGTGGTAGATCGTCTGGTCCGACGGGTACCCGGGCGGCTGGTTGCCGGGCGGCGCGACGATGTTGGCGACGATCGGGTAGCCGTTGTCGATGTCCACCACGATGTCGTTCCACAGCAGGTCCTTCTGCGCCTGCGTGGGCGGATCGTTGGGCATCTCCTTGGTCTCGTACCAGCCCGCGTAGCCGCTGAGCACGCGCGTGACCTGACCGATCCAGTCGGTGCCGCCGGTGTGGGTGCCGAGTTCGGCGGCCAGATCCGCCTGGCTGCGGTAGATCCCGCGCGCCGATAACGCGATCCGGGTCGCCGCGGGCCCGCACCAGTAGCCGGTCTCCTGCACCTGGTAGTCGACGTCGAGCACGTGCTCGCCGTTGGCCCGGACGATCACGGCCGGTGCCGCGGAACCGGCCGTGAGGGCCACCGCCGGGATGGCCGACGCGCCGGTGAGCACCAGGGTCAGAGCGGCCGTCGATGCCGCCAGTTTCGAAGTGAACATTCCCGCCTCCTCGCCGAAAAGCCCCCCGGCGAGTCGCGATCGTGTCAAGATCGATCCCGGTTCCGCCAGATCTTCGCGCTGGCTCAAACGGGCCATCGCCCAACTGCGCCAGCGCGCGAGGGCGTGATCACCTCGTTGCCGCAACGCGTTGACCACGCTCGATCAGGCGTTCTAGGCTTCCCGGACAAAAGGGTCGTCCCGCTCTGCCGGAAGGTTCACGTGCTCGACGTCCTCGCCGCCGACAGCGATCAGGGCCGCGTCTACCGCGCGCTCACCACGCGAGGACGGTTGCACCGCGAGTTCCTGGCCCACGACACCGGTCTCGCGCCCGCGGCGGTGCGAAAGGCGTTGCGGGAACTGGCCGAACTGGACCTGGTCGTCGAGGTGGGCCGGGGCACCGACCTGTGGGAGGCCGCGCCGCCGGCCCAGGCCATGTCGATGGTGCTGCGCGAGGAGGAGAGCCGGCGGCTCAAGCTCTGGCAGGTTGGCGCCGAACTGGACCGCCTCTACCAGCAGGCCCGCAGCGGCACGGGTTGTTCGCGGCACGTCGAGCCCGTCGAGCACCCGGCGCGGCTGATCATGCTCACGACCCGGTTGCAGGACAAGGCGACCGAGCAGGTGCGTTGGCTGGACCGGCCGCCGTACTACAGCAAGCCGCACCACTTCCGCGCGCAGGAGGAGATCCAGGCCGGCCGGATGGCCGAGGGGGTGCGCTACCGGACGATCTACAGCCAGAACGTCTACGACGACCCGGAGTTGTTCGCCGCGATGACCCGGATGGCCGACCTCGGCGAGAACGTCCGGCTGCTGTCCGAACTGCCGGTGAAGCTGACCATCGGCGACGACCAGATCGCGCTGCTGGTGCCCGAGCCCGACCGGACCGGGCTGGACGGCTCGCTCGTCGTGCACGCCTCGGGGCTGCTCAACGCGTTGTGCGGGCTCTTCGAAACGTTGTGGACGCTGGCGATGCCGGTGTCGACCGAGACCGAGCAGGACCAGCTCTCCGACCGGGACCGCAGCATCATCATGCTGATGGCGGCGGGGGCGACCGATGAAACCATCGCCCGCCGCCTCCACCTGTCCCGCCGGACCGTCGTCCGGCGGATCGCCGCGCTGCTGGACCGGCTCGGCGCCACGACGCGGTTCCAGGCCGGCGTGCAGGCCGCCAAGCGCGGCCTGCTGTAGCGGCGGGCCTCAGCCGGCGAGGCCCTGTTCGGCGCCCGGGTGCAGCGGGATCGGGTCGGTCTTGGCGGCGCTGTCCTTCGTGATCTCCTTGGCCGACGGGTGCACCTGCTCCAGGTCCGCCCGCTTGTCGAAGATCAGCTTCGTGATCGCGCAGGCGTTGCCCGCCGGGAAGTCCTCGCGGACCACCAGGAGGTTCGGCACCGCGATCGTCGGCACGTCCGCGGGCAGCTTGTAGGTCGCTGCCGGGATCGTGCTCGCCTCGTAGACCGGGCTGATCTGCTGCATCGCGCCCAGCTGCGGCGTGATGTCGACGAACTTCACCGCGCCGCCCAGCGACGTCGTCAGGTCGGTGATCTCCGGGGTCGGCAGGCCGCCGGACCAGAACAGGCCGTCGACGGTGCCGGACTTCATGCCGTCCACCGCCTTGCCCAGCGCCAGGCGCTGCGCCTGGATGTCGGTGTCCGGGTTCAGCCCGGCCGAGGACAGCACGCGGTTGGCGATGACCTCGGTGCCGGACTTCGGCGAACCGGTGGAGATCCGCTTGCCGCGCATGTCGGCGACGCTGTTGATGCCCGCGTCCGCGCGCACCACGACCTGCGTCGAGTTCGGGTAGATCCGGGCCAGCGCCTGGATCTTCTGCGGCTTGCCCTCGAAGCTCGCCTTGCCCTGCACCGCGTCGGCGGCGGTGTCGGCGAGGGTGAACGCGATGTCGTAGTCGCCGGCCACCAGCTGCTGGATGTTCTGCACCGACGCGCCGGTTTCCGCCGCGGTGGCGCGCAGTTTCGTGTTGTTGCTGATCAGCTGCGCGAGCCCGCCGCCGAGGACGTAGTACACGCCGCCGGTGTTGCCGGTGGCGATCGTCAACCGGCCGTCCGCCGCCTCGCAGGCTCCCGCGCCCGCCTGGCTGTCCTGCACCTGCTTGCCGCCGCAGCCGGACACGACGAGCGTCGCCGCCGCGGCCGCCACCAGCAATGCCTTAACCCGCATCACGAACCTCCTTGATCGTTTCCCTGCGGCGCAGGACGAGCTGTGCGACGAGCCCCAGCACGCAGCAGCCGACGCCGATGGCCACCACCGGCGGCTCCAGGTACAGCAGGCACAGCGCGCCGGGCACGAACAGCAGGCGCACCGGGAGGCGCACCGGCCCGGCCAGCCAGCCGCCGGTCACCACGCTCAGCGCGGCGACGGCCACGATGGACGCCGCCGCGACCCACAGGACGGTCAGCGGGTCGGTCTGCAGCAGCAGCGCCGATCCGTTGTCGGTCAGCACGAACGCGATCGGCACCAGGAACGCGGGCAGCGTGTACTTCCAGGCCTGCATCATCGTGCCGGTGATCCGCCCGCCGGTGATCGCCGCGGACGCCACCGCGGCCAGGGCGGTCGGCGGCGTCACCTCGGAGAGCACCGCGTAGTAGAAGATGAACATGGCCCGCTCCGCGTCGGCGACGCCGAGGGCGCCGAGCGCGGGCCCGATCACCACCCACGCGATGATGAACGACGCCGTGACCGGCACCGCGAGCCCGAGCACGCCGACGGCGAGCGCGGAGAACACCACGGTGAGGACCAGGATCGCGGTCGGGTTGCTGGTGAGCGCCTGCGCGGCCTGGACCAGCGCGTCGGCGAGCTCCTGGCCCAGCCCGGTCTTGGTGATGGTCGAGGTGATGATCCCGGCCGCCGCGCACACCGCGACCACCGGCAGCGCGCCGCGAACCCCGGCGGAAAGCGCGTCCACGATGTCCCGCAACCACTTCAGCGCCGCGGCGCCGGGGCCGTGTTCGGCCCGGACGAGCCCGGAGATCAGCGCGAACACCGCGGCGACGCCGGTCGCGTAGACGACCGCCGCGAACGGCGGGATGTCCAGGGCGAGGAACACCACGATGATGGCCAGGGACAGGAAGTGGTATCCGCCGCGCAGCAGCAGCCGCCACGCGCTGGCGTGCTCGGTCTCGACCGCCTTGGCGCCGAAGCGGCGGGCGTCGGCCTCCACCGCGAACACGATGCCGAGGTAGTACAGCACCGTCGGGATCGTGGCCCAGATCAGCACCGTCAGGTACGAGGTCTGCAGGTATTCGGCGATGATGAACGCGGCGGCGCCGAGCGTCGGCGGGGACAGGATCGCGCCGATGCCCGAAGCCGCCAGCAGGCCGCCCGCCTGCTCCTTCGGGTACCCGGCGCGCCGCAGGATCGGCCAGGTGATCGCGCCGAGGCTCACCGCGGTCGCGGTGCCCGAACCGGAGACGGTGCCGAGCAGGAACCCGGACAGCACCGTGGTGCGGCCGGGCGCGGTGCGGGAGCGCTTGAACGCGGCGAAGGAGAAGTCGACGAAGAACTGGCCCGCGCCGGAGGCGTTGAGCACCGCGCCGTAGATGGTGAACAGCACGATGTAGCTGGCCGCGACGTCCAGCGGCGTGCCGTAGAACCCGCTGGCGTCGTTGTAGAGCGCGTTGATGATCTGGCTGAAGTCGACGCCCGCGTGCGCGATTCCCCAGTTCTGCGGCAGGAATCCGCCGTAGTAGGCGTAGCCGATGAACGCCGCGCAGATCACCGGCAGGATCCAGCCGGTGGTGCGCCGGGTCGCTTCGAGGACGAGCAGGAGCAGCAGCGCGCCGGCCACGATGTCCAACGTGGACAGGCTGCCCTGCCGGTCGAGGAACGCGTCGAATCCGCCGGAGGGCACCGGGAGCACCGGGTAGAACCCGACGAGCAGCGCGATCGCCGACAGCGCCCAGTCGTACCAGGCCGGGTCGTCGCGGTCGCCCTTCGGGCGGCGGCCGCCGGGCCGGTAGCAGAGGAACACCAGCGGCAGCGTGCAGCCGAGGAAGATGACCAGGTAGTACTGGTTGCCCTTGGTGAGCGGGTAGAAGACCTGCTTGAGCACCAGCACCGCGACGGCCAGGGCGACCAGGTAGACGAGCAGGTCCGGCCGGCGGGACAGCTGCCGGGCCGGGCGTTCCTCGTCGTGCGCGGCGACGATCTCGCCGACATCGGTCTTCGCGGCGCCGCGATCGGGCAGCTCGTCGTCGTGCTCAGGCCGCGTCGCCTGACTCATGCGGTCGCCTTCCGTGCCGTTCGGCGGTGTTCGGACAAGCGCATGGCCGCCGTCCGGGCAGAAATCCCTTTTTCGGCGGGAATGTAACTGGGGTCACTCGTCTGGGTCAATAGGTGCGGTCGCGCGGCGTATCCCGGATTCCCGGCCACAGTGGATGATCAGGTGCGGGGCCGACGTGGGAGCCCGGGCATCAGCCGAGCAGGGCGTCGGGGTCGTGGGCGGGTTTGCCGCCGATGATGGTCGCCGCGATGCCGATCTGGTCGAGGGAATCGGTGGGAACCGCCGTCGGGTCTTCGGCCAGCACGACCGCGTCGGCGAGCTTGCCGGGGGTGAGCGCCCCGAGCTGGTGCTCCAGGAACGCGCTGTGCGCGGCGTTGACCGTGTAGCAGCGCAGCGCATCTTCGAAGGAAACCGCTTCGTGCGGGGAGAAGACCTGCCCGTCGGCCGTGCGGCGGGTCAGCATGCGCTGGATCGCCTTCAGCGGCGCGCCGTCCGCGACCGGCCGGTCGGAGCTGCCTGCCGCCGGGATCCCGGCGGCGAGCAGGGACCGGAGCCGGTAGACCCAGTCGCGGCGTTGCGGGCCGACGTTGGCGAGCACCGCGTCGCCGAGGGTGTGGATGAAGTAGTTCTGCAGCACCGGGACGACACCCAGCTCGGCGAGCGCGCTGACGTGTTCGGGCGTGGTCACGGAGCAGTGCTCGATGCGGTGGCGGGCGTCCGGGCGCGGCCACCGGGTCAAGGCTTCCCGGTAGGCGTCGATGACGAGGCCGACCGCACGGTCGCCGATGGCGTGCGTGGCGACCTGCCAGCCCGAGCGGTGCGCGCCGATGATCCGGTCGCGGAGTTCTTCGGGTTCCAGCTGCAGCACACCTCGGTTGCCGGGCTCGTTGGAGAACTCGTCGGTCATCGCGGCGGTGCGGCTGGCCAACGCGCCGTCGGCGAAGATCTTCACCGCGCCCAGCCGCAGCATCGGATCGCCGAGTCCGGTGGTCAACCCGAGGTCGAGGCCGAGTTCGAGCTCGTCGGTGTCGTGTCCGTTGAGTTCCCGCAATGTTTCGTAGGCGGGCATCAGGGTCGTCCGGACGCGCAGCTTCCCTTCGCGAAGCGCGGTTTGGTAGGCGGCCAGCTCGACCGGGCTCAGCCCGATCCAGCCGCCGCCGATGCCCGCTTCCTGGCAGGCGACGAGACCCTCGGTGACGTACCGCTGGTGCGCCGCGCCGATCGCCTCGACCAGCTCCCGGACCGCTACCGGCACCAGCAGGTCGTTGACCAGTGCCTGAGCCTGCTCCTGCAGCAGCCCGGTCGGCTCGGCCGCGCCGTCGCGCTCGATGATCCCGCCGCGCACCTGGTCGATGCCGAACACCCCGGCGTCCTCGAGGACCAAGGTGTTCCCGACGCCCATGTGCTCGCTGCGGTGCTTCAGCCAGACGCGGTGGGCCGGGGCGATCCGGTCCAGGTCGGCGCGCCGCGGGTGCCCGCCACCGTATCCGGCGGGCTCGTAGCTGTGCCCGATCAACCAGGCGCCCTCCGGCAGGTCCGCCGCGCGGCGGACCACCCGCTGGTAGATGTCGTCGAGGCCGGTGGCGTCCGACAGGTCCAACTGGGTGAGCCCGAGGCCGAAGCGGCCGGTGTGCGCGTGGGCGTCGTGGAAGCCGGGGACGACGGTGCGACCGCCGAGATCGACCACTCGGTCCGCTTCGAGGCCGGCGATGTCGTCGCCGACCGCCACGATCCGGCCGCCGAGGATGCCCAGCGCATGGGTGCGTCCCGGCTCGCCCATCGTCCACACCTGACCGTTGCGCAGGATCAGATCGATCTTCATCGTTTCTCCGAAATCCGTCCACCGGCCGGGAAAGCGGCACATCGCTCCACTGTGGACCAAAGTTCGCCGACGTCGGCGCCGAGCATAGCCGAACGATGCGGGATCGGGTGAAGACCTTGTTTCCGGCCGGGATCGTCCGCTGCGCATCGCACGCGGAAACACCAGTGGTGGATCCACCAATAGCCGCGGTTTGTTTCTCGCTTTCGCCAATGACAGCGCCGCGCGAGGTGCTGAGCATTTCCCCATCGCATTCCGCTGCCAGGCCGAGCACGCCGTCGACGGCATCCAGTGCTCGCCCGTGAAGGGACCGCCCATGCCCGAGGCGACAGCCGCCGAACCGGCCACGAAGCCGGACCGGTCCGCGGAGATCCGCCGGATCGCCCTGGCCACGTACTTCGGCACCGCCCTCGAGTGGTACGACTACTTCATCTACGGAACGGCGGCCGCCCTGGTCTTCCCGGCGCTGTTCTTCCCCGCGCTGGACCCGGTGATCGGCGTCATCGCCTCGCTGGTGACCTTCGCGCTGGGCTTCGTCGCCCGGCCGGTCGGGGCGGTGATCTTCGGCCACATCGGCGACCGCCTCGGCCGCCGGGCGGCCCTGATCGGCACCGTGACGCTGATGGGGGTGGCCACCGGGCTCATCGGCTTGCTGCCGTCGTACCAGACCATCGGGATCGCGGCGCCGATCATCCTGGCCGTGCTCCGGCTGCTGCAGGGGATTTCGGCGGGCGGCGAGTGGACCGGCGCGGCGCTGCTGGCGATCGAGCACGCCCCACCGGAGCAGCGCGGGCGTTACGCGGCGGTGCCGCAGCTCGGCTCGCCGACGGCGACCCTGGTCTCCTCCGGCGTCTTCGCGGTCCTGACGTTGCTGCCCGAAGAGATGTTCCAGTCCTGGGTCTGGCGGGTGCCGTTCCTGGCCGCGTTCGTGCTCCTGGCCATCGCGCTGTACCTGCGGGTCAAGGTGGAGGAATCGCCGCTGTTCCGGGCGGCGCTGGCCGAGCAGAAGGAGGAGAAGCTGCCGGTGCTGGAGACGATCCGCACCGCGTGGGGCCGGTTGATCATCGGCGGCGCGGCGTACCTGGCGGGTACTGCGGCGTTCTTCGTGCTCACCACCTTCATGATCAGCTACATCTCGAAGAGCTTGAAGCTCAGCAGCACGCTGGCGCTGAACGCGACGCTCGTCGGCGCCGTGGTCGAGATCCTGGTGATCATCGTCGCCGGCCGCCTCGCCGACCGGATCGGCGCGGCGAAGGTGTGCGTCATCGGCGCGACGATCTCGGTGCTGGTCGCCTTCCCGGTGTTCTGGCTGGTCGACACCAAGGTCCCGGTGCTGGTGATCGCCGGTGTGTCGCTGGGCATCGGCGCGATCTCCATCCCGTACGGGCCGATCGGCGTCGCGCTGTCGGTGATGTTCCCGGCCCGGCTGCGCTACAGCGGTGTCGCCCTGTCGGTCGGGCTGGCGAACATCCTGGCCGGATTCGGGCCGCTCGCCGGCACTTGGGCGCTGGGTGCGACCGGCGGGCAGTCGTGGGGACCCGCGCTGCTGCTGGCGCTGATCGCGTTCATCACGCTGGTCGGCTCCGCGGGCGCGCACCGCGTCAGCCGCCGCGCCCCCGAATGGGACGCAGTGTGATTCCAAGCCCAGCGAGCGAATGGGAGGAGCGAACGGTGAACACGGCCCGCAGCGGTGGCGAACTCGTCGTCGCGCAGTTGGAGAAGCACGGTGTCACCACGGCGTTCTGCGTGCCGGGGGAGAGCTATCTGGAGGTGCTCGACGCGCTGCACGACTCGCCGATCAGGCTCGTCGTCTGCCGCCACGAAGGCGGCGCGGCGTACATGGCCGACGCGGACGCAAGGCTCACCGGCGGCGTCGGGGTGTGCCTGGTGACGCGAGGGCCGGGCGCGTCGAACGCCCTCGTCGCCCTGCACACCGCCTGGCAGGACCGGGTACCGCTGCTGCTGTTCGTCGGCCTCATCCCGCGCGGCGAACGCGATCGCGAAGCGTTCCAGGAGTTCGACCTGGCTCGCACGTTCGGCGCATCGGCGAAGTCCGTGCTGACGATCGACCGGGCCGGCCGGATCCCCGAGCTGCTCGCGCAGGCCTTCCTCATCGCGCGCAGCGGTCGCCCCGGTCCGGTCGTGGTGGGGCTGCCGGAGGACATGCTCCGGGATGCCGTCGAGGTGGGGGACGGGGAACCGTTCCCGCTGCCGCGAACGGCGATCGGCGCCGACCAGGCGAACTCGGTGGCGGACCTGATCGCCGACGCCCGGCGGCCGCTGGTGGTGCTCGGCGGTTCGCCGTGGGAACCCGGCGCAGCCGCGCTGATCCGGCAGTGGGCCGAGAACTGGGAGCTGCCGGTGGTCACCGACTTCCGGCACCAGGACCTCCTGGACAACGAATCGGCCTCCTACGCGGGGTTCCTGGGTTTCGGCCGCGACGAGGAAACCGCTCGCGCACTCGCCGACGCGGATGTCGTGATCGCGGTCGGCACCCCGCTCGGCGACGTGGCCTCGGACGGCTGGTCGCTGGTGCGGCCGGACGCCGCGGTCGTGTCGGTGTTGCCGGACCCGGAAGGACATGCCGCGATCCACCGGCCGCGGTACCGGTTCCTCGCCACCCCGGCGGCCTTCGCCGGGGCCATGGTCGCGACGTCGCCACCCGACGAGCGACCGTGGGCCGCGCGAACGCGCGAGTTGCGCGAACGTTTCGAGTGGTACCGCACGCCGCAACCGGTCGATGATCGGCTGGACCTCGGAATCGCCATGGCGGAGCTGCAAAAGCGCCTACCGGCCGACGCCGTCGTAACGTTCGGTGCGGGCAACCACGCCCTGTGGGCGCAGCGCTACCTGTCCTACCGCACCTATCCCGCGCAGCTGGCGCCGCGCAACGGCTCGATGGGCTACGGTGTCCCGGCGGCGGTGGCCGCAGCCATCCGGCATCCGCGGCGACGGGTCGTGTCGGTGGCCGGAGACGGCTGCTTCCTCATGAACGGCCAGGAGTTCGCCACGGCCGTCGCCGAGGGCGCTGCGCCGGTGATCATCGTGGTCAGCAACGGCATGTACGGCACGATCCGCCAGCACCAGGCGCTGCGGCATCCCGGCCGGGAATCTGGAACGCGCCTGGTGAACCCCGACTTCGCCGCGTACGCCCGAGCCTTCGGTGGGCACGGCGAACTGGTCGAGGAAACCGGGCAGGTCGGTCCGGCGCTGGACCGCGCCTTCGCCGCCGGCCTCCCGGCCATCGTCGAGCTGCGCATCGACGGCGCCCGGATCGCCCCGGAAACCACGCTCGACGACCTGCGGAAATGACCGGCTGCTCGGCAATCTCGGATGGCGCACGCGTGATCCGGTGGTTGCCTGAACGCCATCCGCCATGTGCAGGATGGGCGGGTGAGGATCCTGCCCGATGACGGCCCGCTGCGCCTCGCGGACCTGCTCGCCGAGGCGGGGCTGGGGCTGCGGCTGCTGACCGCGGCCGACACCGGCCCCGCCCGCCAGATCGACGGCGCGCACGCGATCGAGATCGCCAACCCGTCGCGGTGGGTGCCGCCGCACTGGCTGCTGCTGACGACCGGCATGCGCATCCAGCGCAAGCCGGCGGAGCAGCGGGCGCTGGTCCGGGAGCTCGCGGGGTCCGACATCGCCGCGCTCGGCTACGCGACCGGCATCGTCACGCGGCGGGTCCCGGCGGCACTGCTCGACGAGGCGGACCGGTTGGGGTTCCCGGTGATCGAGGTGCCGCTGGAGACGCCGCACCGGGACGTGATCGGCTTCGTGCAGCAGAAGGTGCTGAGCTCCTCCCCGGAACTGCTGCAACGGGTGCTGCAAACCCAGGAATATCTGATGGGCGTGGAGGAGGACGACCCGCTCGCGCACGCCGAAGCCCCCGAGATCGCGCTGCTGCGGCGGTTGCAACCGCTGGTGGGCACCGAAGTGATCCTGCTGCGCACCGATGGCCGCCCGAACTGGCCGGAAGACCACCTGCACGCCAGGGAACTGCGCGAGGCCCTGCACGCGCGGCCGGCCAACGGCCCGGCGGAAGTCGGCGTCGGCGACCTGCGGTACCTCGCGCTGCCGGTGCGAACCGGGCCCTACATGTTCGGCTGGCTGGTCCGGGAAGCCCGGGACGGGGACGGGGCGCAGCTCCTGCCGGTGTTGCGCTCGGCGGCCCAACTGCTGGGCGTGATGTACGTGGCTCGGGAGCACGAACCTGCGGAACTCCGCGCACAGCGCCGGCATCTGCTCGAAAGTGCGCTTTTCCACGGGGCCACCGCGAACGGCGACGGAGACCTGGACCGGCGGGCCCGCATCGTCGGCTTCGACTTCGGCTCGGACTGCCGCGTGCTGCTCTACCGGCCGGCCGGGAACCGCTCCGCGCTGGGCCAGGTGGAGGCGGCGCTGAACGCGGCCCGGATGCCGTTCCTGGCCACCGCGCGTGGTGCCGATGTCGTCGTTTTCGCCCAGGGCGAGCGAGAAACCTTGGTCGGTTCGGTCGAATCGCTGCCGGCGGGGCAGGTCGGCGTCGGCCGCGCGGTGCGCTCGCTGGGGCGGGCGAAGGAGTCGCTGACCGACGCCGAGTTCGTGCTCGGCCGGATGACCGCGGCGCCCGGCAAGCTGACTGTCGCGGACTTCTCGGACCTGTCCCTGGCGAACTGGCTGATCGCCCGGCTGCCGAGTGCCGAGATCGCGGCGAAGTCGGGCGATTTCCTGGCCGGGCTGCGGGAGCAACCGCTGCTGTTCGAAACGGTCGTCGCCTACCTGGGCGCGGACCTCGACACGACGGCCACGGCGGAGGCATTGCACCTGCACCCGAACTCGGTGCGCTACCGGCTCACCCGGGCTGAGCACGCGCTCGGTGCGCCGCTGCGCCGTCCGGAGACGATCGCCGGCCTGCACGCCGCGCTGCTGTCCGAAGGCCTGATCTGATCTTCGGTGGGGATCCGGGACGGACTGGACGTGATCGGCAGCTGATCGAGCGTGAGGTGAGCGGCGCGCGCCCGGAAGGAGCTCCGCTCACCTGGCCCGGATCCTGGCGGACTTCTCTAGTCGGCCTTGGGCCAAGGAACGCGCATTGCGAAGTGCAGCCACGTCGCCAGCACCGCCAGGGCTGCCGTCGCACCTCCGAGCACCATGACCGTCGACGGGGACGTGCGGTCCAGGATGACACCGCCGACCAAGGCTCCCGCGGAGAAGGTTGCCTGGAACGACGCGGTGAACAGCACTGACGCCGCTTCCGGCGCGTGCGGGGCGGACTTCGCGAACCACGTCTGAGAGGCGACCGGCACAGCGCCGTAGGCGATGCCCCAGACGACGAGCAGCCCAACCGCACCGACGCCGGACCGGCCGAGCACCGGCAGCAGCAGGGTCGCCCCGGCGATCATGCCTGCCCCGATCCCGAATGCGGCGTGTGGACGACGCGCCACGATCGCCCCTCCGGCGAAGTTCCCGACGATTCCGGCGACTCCGTACGCCAGCAGAAAGGCCGTGATCAGACCCGGGCCGACGCGGGTGACTTGTTCGAGGAACGGCGTCACGTAGGTGTAAGCGCCGAAGTGGGCGAGCACGACGAGAAACGTCAGCAGCAGCGCGAAGCGGGTGTTGCCGCTGCGGAACATCCCGCGAAGTACGCTCAAGCGGGTGACCTGAACCGGAGGCATCGCGGGAACGACCGCGAGCAGCATGGCGAACACCACCGCTACCAGCGCGCCCATCACGGCGAAAGCCGCCCGCCAGCCCGCGAGATCCCCGATGAACGTGCCCACGGGCACCCCGAGCACGGATCCAAGGGGTACCGCGGAGAAGATCACCGCGGTCGCCCGGCCGACCGACTCCGCGCGCACCAGCCGCCCGGCCAGGCCGGCCGCGATCGACCAGAAACCACCGATGGTGATCCCCACCAGCACCCGCGAGACCAGGACGAGCCAGTAGTCCGGCGCGACCGCGGCCAGGAAGCTCGCCAGCGCCAGCAGCGCCATGAAGCCGCTCAGCATCAGCCGGCGGTCGATGCGCGCGGTCGCCACCGTGACCAGCGGGGCGGAGATCGCCGCGAGGAAGCCCGGCATGGTCATCATCAGCCCCGCCATCCCGTCCGAGATCGCGAAGTCGGCGCCGATCGACGTCAGCAACCCGATCGGCAGGATCTCGATGGTGACGATCGAGAAGATCCCCAGCATCACGGCGACCACGCCGAGCCAACCGAGCAACGACGATCGCGTTGGTGCTGCGGGGGTTCCGGTCGCAGCGGTGATTGTGGACAACGGTTCCATGCGCACCAGTGCAGCAACGACCGGGGCCGGGATCTGGCAGGTTTGAGACCTCACCGTGGCCGACCACGTCGACGTCGCATTCCTGCTGGTCGGACGAATCCGCCACGCCATTGAGCTCGGACTTGCGGGTCGACCTAAGCTCTGAGCATGGCGAAGTACTTCGACGTGCATCCGGAGAACCCGCAGCGGCGCGCGATCGGGCAGGTGGTGGACATCGTCCGCGACAACGGCCTCATCGCGTACCCGACGGACTCGTGCTTCGCGCTCGGCGCCCAGCTCGGCAACAAGGACGGCATCGACCGGATCCGGGCCATCCGGCACCTCGACGACCGGCACCACTTCACCCTGGTGTGCCAGAACTTCGCGCAGCTCGGCCAGTTCGTGATCATCAACAACGCGGTGTTCCGCGCCATCAAGGCGTCGACGCCGGGCAGCTACACGTTCATCCTGCCCGCCACCAAGGAAGTTCCGCGCCGGCTGATGCACCCGAAGAAGAAGACCGTCGGCGTGCGCATTCCGGACCACGTCGTGGTGCAGGCGCTGCTGGCCGAGCTCGGCGAGCCGATGCTGTCCAGCACGCTGCTGCTGCCCGGCGAGGAGGAGCCGATGACGCAGGGCTGGCAGATCAAGGACGAGCTCGACCACGTCCTGGACGCCGTGATCGACTCCGGCGAGTGCGGCACCGAACCCACCACGGTGATCGACTTCTCCGGCCCGGAGCCGGAGATCGTCCGTCGCGGCGCCGGCGACACCTCGCGCTTCGAGTAACGCCCCGGGCACTCCCCGCAAGCGGCTCCCACCATCCGGTGGGGGCCGTTTTTCGTTGTCCTGAACTGCAGGAACGCTCGCGCGCGACGTTGCGGACGTTCACATGGTGGAACGTATACACAAATCTTTGACGTGTACACATCCGCGGCAGAGGATGCACGCAACGCATCCGGACGGAGGACGAACCGATGGGCGAAACGGAGACACCGGCGATCCCGCCGCGACTGGACCACGTCGTGATCGCCACGCCGGCGCTGGACGAGACGGTCGCCGAGTTCACCGCCCGCACCGGCGTGCGGCCCGCCGCGGGCGGCGCCCACCCGGACCGCGGCACCCGCAACTACCTGGTCTCCTTCGGCGGCGACAGCTACCTGGAGATCATCGGGCCGGACCCCGACCGCACCGTCGGCGACGACGCCCTCACCTTCGGGCTGGCGGCGCTGCGCGAACCCCGCGTCGCCGCCTGGGCGGTGCACCCGGCCGACATCGACGAGGCCGCGGCGCACATCGGCCCGGTCGGCCCGGGACAGCGCCGCACCACCGCCGGCGAGCTGCTCGAATGGCGCCTCACCGAACCGCCGAACGGGCTGCCCGACGGCGTCGTCCCGTTCCTCATCGACTGGGGCACCACGACCTCACCGGCCGTCGGACCGCCGGAGGTGGAGCTGGTGTCGTTCACCGGCAGCCACCCGGATCCCGACCGCGTGCGCCCGGTGCTGACGGCGATCGGCACCTCGCTGCGGCTGGCCACCGGCCCCGCCGGGCTAGCCCTCACCATCTCCGGCGAGCACGGGCTCGTCGAATTCCGCTGAACCGCACCGAAAACCGAACACCGATGGGAATGCACCACCGATGACCGACACGATGCGCGCGCTGGTCCTGGAAGGGCACGGCGACCTCGATCAGCTCCGCCTGCGCGACGACCACCCGAAGCCCACCGCCACCCCCGGTCACGTCGTGATCAAGGTGCGGGCGACGTCGTTCAACTACCACGACATCTTCACCACCCGCGGCATGCCGGGCATCAAGATCCCGTTCCCGGTGGTCATCGGCCTGGACCTGGTGGGCGACGTCGCCGAGCTCGGCGAGGGCGTGACCGGCTGGTCCGTCGGCGACCGCGTGCTGGTGCACCCGATCCACCCGGAGCGGGGCCTGATGGGCGAGACCCTCGACGGCGGCCTCGCGCAGTACGCGCTGGTGTCGGCCGAGCAGCTGATCCCGCTGCCCGACGAGGTCGAGTACGCCCAGGCCGCGGCGCTGCCGGTGGCCTACGGCACGGCGCACCGGATGATCGTCGCGAAGGAGACCGTCAAGGCCGGCGACAAGGTGCTGATCCTCGGCGCCTCCGGCGGCGTCGGCACCGCCTCGGTGATCCTCTGCAAGAAGCTCGGCGCGCACGTGATCGCCGCCGTCGGCGACGACGAGAAGGGCGCGAAGCTCAAGGAGATCGGCGCCGACGAGGTCGTCAACTACAAGACCGAGAGCTTCCTGGACTACGTCAAGGAGCACCACGGCAAGCCGCAGCGCTACAGCTACGACACCGGCGTCGACGTGGTGATCAACTACACCGGCGGCGACACCTGGGCACCGACGCTGCGCTGCGTGAAGCTCGGCGGCAAGATCCTGGTCTGCGGCGCCACGGCGGGCTACGACCCGACCGAGGACCTGCGCTACATCTGGACCTTCGAGCTCCAGGTGATCGGCTCCAACGGCTTCACCGGCGACGACTTCCGCGCCCTGCTGGACGGCGTGGCGGCCGGCGACTACGAGCCGCTGATCGACCAGGTCCTGCCGCTGTCCCGGGCCCGCGAGGGGCTGGCCCGGCTGGAAGACCGCAAGTTCATCGGCAAGATCGTCGTCGACCCGTGGGGCGACGAGTGATGGCCGGGCTGACCGCCTCCGACGTCGAGGAACTGCTGCGGGCCGCGCCCTACCACCAGTGGCTGGACCTGCGGGTCGTCGAGCTGACCAAGGACCGCATCGAACTCACCGCTCGCTGGCGCGAGGAGTGGGTCGGCAACCACGAAACCCGCGCCACGCACGGCGGGATCCTGGCCTCGCTGCTGGACCTCGCCGCCGACTGGGCGCTCACCGGCACCATCGGCCGCGGCGTGCCCACAGTGGACCTGACCGTCAACTACCTGCGCGCGGCGCTGCCGGGCGACCTGCGGGTGATCGGCCGCCTGATCCGGCCCGGCAGGCAGGTGTCGGTGGCCGAGGCCGAGGTGCTCGACCAGGACGGCCGGACCGTCGCCATCGGGCGGGGCGCCTTCCTGTCCGCCGCGGTGCAGTGAGGAAGAGCATGAGCAACTTCGACTACCGCAACCAGGGCGACGTCGTCACCGCGGACCGACCGGACGCGCCGGCCATCATCGCCGTGACCGGATCCGGCGCCCGCCGGCTGACCTACCGCGAGTTCGACGCGGCCGTCGACGCGGTCGCCGCCTGGACCTCGGGTCAGGGCCTGAGCCGCGGCGATGCGGTGGGCATCATCGGCGAGAACACCCCGGAGTGGCTGGTGGCGTTCTACGCCTTGCAGCGCGCCGGGTTCGTGCCGGTGCCGGTCAGCTACAAGCTGCCCAGCGACGGCGTCGCGTACGTGCTGGAGAACGCCGGTGCCAAGGCGGTTTTCGCTGATGCGCGCGGCGACGAGCTCGTCGCGGGCAGCGGCGTCCGGGTGTGGGAGCTCGACGGTCTGATCGAGCGGACGCCCCGCAGCGACGGGAAGTTCGCCTCGGTCGTGCCCGATCCCGAAGATCCGGCGATGATCCTCTACACCTCGGGTTCCACGGGCCGCCCGAAGGGCGTTGTGCTGTCCCAGCGCAGCCACCTGTGGGTGCTGGGCCTGCGGGCGAGCACGCCCGGCCCCGCCGACGCCCGCTACCTGGTCGCTGCGCCGCTTTACCACATGAACGCCCTGGCCAACTGCCAGCAGGCGTTCGGCGTCGGCGCGACCGTGGTGCTGCTGCCCAAGTTCTCCGCGCGGCAGTTCCTCCAGGCGGTGGGGGAGCACCGGATGACCCGGGTGACCGGCGTTCCGCCGATGTTCGCGCTGCTGCTCCGCGAGGACGACCTCGTGACCACCGTGGACACCAGCAGCGTCATCGACGTGTTCATGGGCTCAGCGCCCGCATCGCAGGCGCTGTTCCACGATGTCCGCGCCCTGTTCCCGCGCGCCGACCTGCACTTCGGCTACGGGACGACGGAATCCGGGCCGGTGGCGTTCACCGATCACCCGGGTGGCCTTCCCACTCCCGACGGCTCGGTCGGCGTGCCCGACCCCAACGTCGAGCTGCGGCTGGTGGATCCCGCCGGCGCGACCGCCGCCGGCGAGGGCGTGCTGGAGATCCGCTGCCCGGCGCTGATGACTGGCTACCACCGGCGGCCCGACCTGCCCAGCCCGGTGACCGCGGATGGCTTCTACCACACCAAGGACGTCTTCCGCGTAGACGAGAACGGGTTCTACTTCTTCACCGGCCGCGAGGACGACATGTTCACCAGCGGCGGCGAGAACGTCTACCCGGCGGCGGTGGAGGAGATCCTCGAATCGCACCCGGCCGTCCGCCAGGCCGCGGTGATCGGGGTGCCCGACGAGATCAAGGGCCACAAGCCGGTCGCGTTCGTCAGCCTCCGCCCGTCCACCCAGGCCGGCCCCGACGAGCTGCGGAAGCACGTGCTGGACAACGCCGAACCGTACGCGCACCCGCGCCAGGTCTGGATCGTCGACGAGCTGCCGCTGTCGTCGACCAACAAGATCGACCGCAACGTGCTCGCGCGCCGCGCGGCGGAACTGCTCGGGGGTGCGGCGACGTGAGCACCGCCGACGCGGCCGCCGAGCAGTACGCGAACCTCCGCAGGCTGATCCTGGAGCAGCAGCTCAAGCCGGGCACCGTGCTGCTGGAAACCGCGCTGGCGGCCCGCTTCGGCGTGTCCCGCACGCCGGTCCGGGAGGCGCTGGCGCGACTGGCCCAGGAAGGCCTGATCACCAAGCAGAAGCGCGGCTACGTCGTGGACGAGCTGAGCCCGGAGGAGATCATCGAGGTCTTCGACGTGCGCATCCTGCTGGAGTGCGCCGCCGTGGAGAAGGCCGCCACCGACTGCGACGACTTCCGGCTCGCCCACCTCGAACAGCTCACCGAGCAGCTCGACGAGCTCATCGCGGCGCTGCGGACCGCGATCGACACCGGCGACGCCGCGACGCAGGCCGCCACCGGCGAGGCGATCCTCGCCGCGAACGTGCGCTGGCACGAGGCGCTGCGCGCCGGCAGCCGCAACCGGACGCTGATCCGGATGATCAACCAGCTGATGGACGTGCAGAAGATCTACAACCCGCTGATGAAGGTCCAGGACCTGGCGGAGATCTCCAAGGGCCAGCAGCAGCACCACGAGCTGGTGGCCGCGCTGCGCGACCGCGACCCGGCCCGGGCCCGCGAGATCATGGCCGACCACCTCACCAGGGTGCGGCAGATCCGGGTGGCCGAGTTCGCCCGCAGCCTGCATTCCGCGGAACAGCGCGGGAGCTCGTCATGACGGCCGTGCACACCGCCCGGCCCACCCGGCCGGGCTGGCAGCTGGCGGCGGGCACCGTCGTGGTCCTGCTGGCGCTGGAGGAGGTCCTCACCCGCACCGGCGTGCTCCCGGCGGACTACTTCCCGCCGGTCAGCCAGATCGTCGCGGCGCTGCTGCCGGAGCTGGCCGGGGCGCAGCTGTGGCTCCAGCTCGGCCAGACGCTGCAGGGCTGGTTCGTGGCGCTGGTGCTGGCGACCGTCCTGGCGGTCCCGCTCGGGCTGCTGCTGGGCACGGTGTGGTGGGTGCGGGCCCTGACCAGGCCGGTCGTGGAGTTCCTCCGCCCGGTCCCGTCGGTGGCGCTGATCCCGCTGGTCGTGCTCGCGCTGGGCACCGGCAAGCAGAGCGAGCTGTTCCTGGCCACGTTCGCGGCGTTCTGGCAACTGCTGGTGGCCACGACGGCGGGCGCGGGAGCGGTCGACCAGGTCACCGCGGAAACCGCCCGCTGCTACGGGCTGACCAGGTCGCAGACCCTGCGCTGGGTGGCGCTGCCCTCGGCGCTGCCGTACCTGATGACCGGCATCCGGGTCGCCTCGGCGACCTCGCTGATCCTGGTCGTCACGGCCGAGATCATCATCGGCGTGCCGGGCCTGGGCGCGCAGATCAGCCTCAACCGCGCCGGCGGCTCGCCGGACCTGATGTACGCGTACATCATCGTCACCGGCCTGCTCGGCTGGCTGATCAACATCGCGCTGTCCGCGGGGGAGCGGCGAGTGCTGCACTGGGACGCGGCGAATCGGGGCCCGCGATGAACCGACGAGTCCTGTCCGCACTGCTCGGCGTGGTCGGCGCCGTCGCCACCGTGGCGATCTGGTGGCTGGCCACCGAGAACTCCGCCAGCGTCTACTTCCCGCCGCTGAGCCGGATCCTGGACACCGCCCAGGAGCACTGGCTGTCCGCCGAGGGCCGCGCCGACATCGCCTCCAGCATCGGCAACCTGCTGTCCGGTCTGGTCATCGGCGTCGTCGTGGGCATCGTGGTCGGCGTGGCGCTCGGCCAGGTCCCGCTGCTGCACCGGGCGCTGTCGCCGAGCATCGAGTTCGTCCGCGCCATCCCGGCCACCGCGCTGCTGCCGTTCGCGATGATGCTGTTCGGGCTGGGCACCGAGATGAAGGTGTTCCTGATCGCGCTGGGCTGCGTGTGGCCGGTCCTGCTCAACGCGCTGGACGGCACGCGTTCGCTGGAGCCGACGCTGCGCGACACCGCCAGCGTCTACGGCATCACCGGCGTGCGCCGGCAGCTGAACATCGTGCTGCCCGCGGCCGCGCCGCGCATCGCCGGCGGCATCCGGGTCGCCATCCCGCTGAGCCTGATCCTGACGGTCACCAGCGAGATGGTCGGCAGCCACCAGGGCATCGGGTTCGTCATCGTCGACGCGCAGAACACCTTCCGCATCACCGACATGTGGTCCGGGGTGCTGCTGCTCGGCGTCCTCGGCTTCGCCCTGACCTGGCTGTTCGGCGTGGCCGAGAAACTGCTCCTGCCCTGGGAGAAACGCGCGGAGCGGGCGCGATGAGACGCGCTCCACTTCGGACACCGGTGAGGATGACATGCTCGAAGTAACCAACATCGCCAAGGAATTCCCCACCCGCACCGGAACCGCGCGGGTCGTCGACGACGTCACCTTCACGGTCGGCGAGCGGGAGTTCTTCACCATCGTCGGCCCGTCCGGCGCGGGCAAGACGACCGTGCTGCGCTGCCTCACCGGGCTGGCCAAGCCCACGGAGGGCACCGTGCGGTTCAACGGCAAGAAGGTCGTGGGTCCGCCGCCGGAGTTCGCGGTGGTGTTCCAGGACTACGCCCGCTCGCTGATGGCGTGGTTCACCGTGCGGCGCAACGTCGAACTGCCGCTGCGCAACCTCGGGCTGTCCGCTGCCGAGCGGCGCGAGCGCGTCGACACCGCGCTCGCGCAGGTAGGCCTTTCCGCGGCGGGCTCGAAGTACCCGTGGCAGCTCTCCGGCGGCATGCAGCAGCGGGTGGCGATCGCTCGCGCGATCGCGTACCGGCCGCAGGTGCTGATCATGGACGAGCCGTTCGCCTCGGTCGACGCGCAGACCCGCGCCGACCTGGAAGACCTCCTGCTGCGGGTGCGCGACGAGACGGACCTGGCGCTGGTGTTCGTCACCCACGACGTGGACGAGGCGGTCTACCTCAGCGACCGGGTGGCGATCCTTAGCCGCTCGCCCAGCCGGATCGACGAGATCGTGCCGATCGACCTGCCCGCGCAGCGGGACCAGATCGGCACCAAGGAACTGCCGGAATTCGCCCGCCTGCGGGCGCACGTGTTCAGCCGGATCAGGGCAATGGTCAACACCGCCGAGCCCCAGTCCGCGCATTAGGTTGGAGGAGAAAATGCGGGGAATCCCCAGGGTCTTCGCGGCGCTGGTCGCGTTGTTCGCGGTGGCGGCGCTGGCCGCCTGCGGCGGGCCGGAGCTCACCAAGACCGCCGACGGGCGCACCGCGCTGCGGGTCGGCATCATCCCGACGATCGACGCCGCGCCGCTGTACCTCGGCGTCAGCGAAGGCATCTTCGCCAAGCACGGGCTCGACGTGACGGTGCACGTCGCCGACAGCGGGGCCGCGCTGATCCCGGCGACGGTGAAGCAGGAGAACCAGATCGGCTACGCCAACGTGATCAGCGACTTCCAGGCCGCCGAGCAGGGGCTGGACATCAAGCTGGTGCACAACTGCTGCGGCTCCGGCGCGGACCCGGCCAAGGACGTCTCCCAGGTGCTGGTCAAGCCGGACGGCCCGATCCGCACCGTCGGCGACCTGGCGCACGCCAACATCGCGGTCAACTCGCTGCACAACATCGGCGAGGTGAGCATCAAGATGGCGCTGGAGAAGCGCGGCGTGGACGTCTCCGGCATCCGGTTCACGCCGATGCCGTTCTCGGACATGAACGACGCGCTCAAGCGCGGCGACGTGGACGCGATCTGGCAGGTCGAGCCGAACGTGCAGGCCGCCCTCGCCGCCGGGTTCACCCCGCTGATCTCGAACTTCGTCGAGGCCCGCCCGGAGGCGACGCTGGGCTACTACCTCACCAGCGGCGCGTTCGCGAAGCAGAACCCGCAGGTGGTCCAGGCGTTCTCGGACGCCATGGACGAGGCGAACCGGTTCGCCACCGAGCACCCCGACAAGGCGCGCGAGGCCGTGGTGACCAACCTGAGGTTCAACCCGGAGATCGTCTCGACGGCGAACCTGCCCACCTACCCGCAGGGGCTCGACCGCGCCAGCGCCGCGGAGTACGCCACCTACGCGGTCAAGTACGGCGCCATCGAGAAGGCTCCTGACCTGGACGGACTCTTCTGGTCGGGGCCCGCGAACTGATCATGCGGGCGACGGCGACACGCCCGGGAAAACCAACCCGACACGAACCCCGCCGACCGTGTAGTGTCTACGGCGGTCGTATTTTTCTGGGGTCGTGTTCGCGCACACTCGCAGGATAGTGATGCGAGCGTGCTGCTATCTGGTTGTAGCTGGAGAAGTCGCCGTTCGAGATCAGCGACCCAGGCGGTTACGAAGTGTGAGCGCCTGTAGTAGTACCGGCTCCCAGAAGGAGAGAGACATGGCACAGGGAACCGTGAAGTGGTTCAACTCGGAAAAGGGCTTCGGCTTCATCGCGCCTGACGACGGCGGTGCGGACGTCTTCGTCCACTACTCGGCGATCGACGCGCGCGGTTTCCGCAGCCTCGACGAGGACCAGAAGGTCACCTACGAGGTCACCCAGGGCCCGAAGGGCCCGCAGGCCAGCGACGTTCGCATCGTCTGAGTTCGGGTGATCCGGCCGGTACCGGATTCCGGGCCGGCCCCTGAGCTGCACGGAGGCCCCGCACCCCACCGGGTGCGGGGCCTCCGTCCTTTTCAAGCGCGCCGGCGGCGGAGCAGCCCGAGCAGCGAGGCGACGAGCAGGAAGCCCGCGAGGATCGCGACCGCCAGGCCCATCCGGTGCAGCCCGGCGTCATCCGCGTGCACGCCGAGCACCAGCGCCAGGAGCGCGGCGGCGAGATTCGCGCCGACGTACTGCGAGGTGCGGTAGAGCCCGGACGCCGCGCCCATCCGCTCCGCCGGGGTGGCCGCGTACATCGCGCTCTGGTTGCCCATGTTGTTGAACCCGTTGGGCAGCCCCAGCATCGCGGAGATCACCAGCAGCAGCGGGATCGGCGAGTCGGCGTCCGGCACGGTCAGCAGCAGCCCGCCGACGCACAGCGCGCGGTTCCGACGATCAGGGCCGTGCGCGGGCCTCGGCGGCGCTGCAGCCGGGTCGCCAGCAGCGTCGACACGGCGCCGACGGCGGCGATCGGCAGCACCACCAGCCCGGCGCCGACCGGGCCCAGCCCCCGGGTTTCCTCCAGCCACTGCGGCAGGTCGTAGAACACGCAGTAGAACGCCGTGTAGGTGGCCAAAGTTAAATTAGGCCATGGGTCGCTCGTCGTGAAAGTAGGGAGATGGGCGCCCGTCGTGAAAACTGGGGGCCACGTCGGCGATGTCGGGGTCGCGGCCCCGGACTCCACGTGCTTGACCTGCAGGTTTCGTAATGATGTCCTAAGTTGTGCAAGCTGCACAGCCTAGGGACAGGCACTGGTATGTATGTCTCCAACACGCCGCAGGAATGCGTACCGTGCCGCCCGTTCGAGGGCCGCGGGGTGCGGCCGAACGTCGGACCGATCGGCACAGTGCAGGTACCGCACCACCTTACCGACGTCCTGATCAAGGTCGACATCGGTGACCCCTCCGCCGGGCCGCAGTTAGCCGGCGTGTTCCACCCGAACTGCCCAGGCGCCACCAAGTCGTCGCCGCCGAGCAGACCAACCAGCAGATGCAGGCCCAGGCCCGCCTGGCAGGCGCGCCACCACAGACCGGGCTTGCAGCCGAGCTCGCCGCCCTCAGCCGCGAGTACTACCCGGCGATGGTCGCCGACCGGCGCCCCGAGGACACCGAAACCCTCACGTCCGTGATCACTGACGACGCACGCCAGCTCGATACCGGCGTGACTCGGCTGTTGATGCGCAGGGTCAGCACGCCGTTTCGGTACTCGGCCTGGCATCGCACACGTGCCGCACCGGTCATCGACTCGCCGATGTGGCCTGGCCCCGAAAGAAAGCCTGCCATTGGAGGTGTGGCGCGATCTCGGAGTTTCCGAGGGGCCGGCTCCCATGCGGCCAGGTTGTACGCGAGCCGGGTCATCGGACCGCGGGTGGCGGCGAGAGCGGTGAGCAGCCTGGCGAAACGGCAGGTCATTCGGCGCCGCCTTCTTAGGGGTTCTTGCATAATGATCTTTGTCTGGCATGGTGGTGGCTGGAGTTGATCACGTTTCGATCGTTGGGAGCGTGGGATGGCTCGCCCGAA
>NZ_JBFAIN010000036.1:0-66455 GCF_040654735.1 Saccharopolyspora sp. NPDC050642
GCCGCTCGGGTCCCCTGCCCCGTTTGGGCCCGCCCCGGCCCCCCCGCGCGGTGGGCGGGCGCCGGTTTCGCGCGAAACCGCCATCATCCGGGACGACCCGTACGTGCGGACCCTTAGTCCGAAGAGCACACCTCCTGCGCTGGAGGTTCGTGCATTCTGCGGTGTCCGCCCTCCTTTTCGGACTGTTGACTCCAAGCCGGAGTTCTCAGACGACACAAGGAGGTTCGGGTGGGGGCGCTTTCCGGCCGATTAGGCCGAGCGTTGGCCATCGCGACTAGTGCGCTGGTCACGGGCACAGCGGTGGTGGCGGGATCGCCGGCGATGGCACAACCTCCTGGTGCCGCACCGGTTTCCTGGGGCGAGTGCGACAGCGCCGCGCTGGACGGGGTGCCGATCACCGAGCGGTACCTCTACCGCTGCGCCAGCTACCCGGTGCCGATCGACCACGACGACCCGCGCAAGGGCACCGTCGAACTGGCGATGATGCGCCGCGCGGCGGCCGACCCGGACGCGAAGATCGGCTCGCTGTTCCTGAACCCGGGCGGGCCCGGCGGCGCCGGGTTCAACCGGCCGGTGACCGCGGTGAAGAAGTTCGAGCCGCAGGTGCTGAACCGCTTCGACATCGTCGGTTTCGACCCGCGCGGGGTCGATCGCAGCACCCGGCTGCGCTGCTTCAAGTCCGACGAGCAGGCCGAGAAGGTGCTGGGCCGGCTCTCGTCGGTGCCGGTCACGGACAAGCAGATCCGCACCACGATGGCCGCGTTCCGGGACTACGGCGAGGCCTGCGACGACAACGCGGGCGAGCTGCTGCACCACATGTCCACCAAGGACGTGGCGCGGGACCTCGACCTGATGCGCCAGGGCGTGGGCGACGAGCAGCTCAACTACGTCGGCTTCTCCTACGGCACGCTGCTGGGCGCGACCTACGTGAACATGTTCCCGGAGCGCAGCCGCGCGATCATCCTGGACGGCAACGTGGATCCGCAGCTGCGGACCGCCGACGGCGTCCAGTACGACCGGGAGCGGGCGCAGGGCTTCGAGCTGGCGCTGGACTCGTTCCTGAAGCTCTGCGGCGAGAAGGCGCAGCGGTGCGCGTTCGGCGAGGGCGATCCGCGGGCGAAGTTCGACGAGATCCGCGATCACCTGCGGCAGGAGCCGATCACCATGCCGGACGGCTCGGAGATCACGCTCGACCAGTTCACCGACAGCGTCAGCAGCGCGCTGTACGCCCCGGACCAGTTCAGGCAGCTCGCCACCGATCTCCAGTCGCTGCACCGGCAGCTGCACCCGAAGCCGGGGCTGGTCCCGGAGCTGCTCGGCCTGCTGAGCAAGCCGACCTCGATCGGTCGCCTGGACGCTCCCGCCGACGCCGCGGAGAGCAGCTACGTGGACGATACCTACTACGGGGTGAACTGCGCGGACAAGCCGATTCCCAAGAAGCCCGAGCAGGTTCCGGGCATCGCCGCGCAGTGGGAGGCGGAATCGCCGACCTTCGGCCGGTCGCAGGCGTTCAGCGACCTGGCCGCGTGCTCGAACTGGCCGGAGATCGACCCGGACGTGCACCGCGGTCCGTGGCAGCACCAGGCGGCGAACCCGGTGCTGCTGTTCGGGAACTTCTACGACCCGGCAACCCAGTACGAGTTCTCCCGCCGCATGGAGCAGGAACTGGGCAACGCCCGCCTGGTGAGCGTCGACTCGTTCGGCCACTGCATCCTGGGGAACAGCTCGTGCACCGACCGGATCGCGGCGGACTTCCTGACGGACCTGAAGGTCCCGGAGCCGGGCCAGGTCTGCCAGCCGGACAAGCCGCCGTTCGCCTGATGCGGTTCGTGTCCTGACGGCGCGAGCCGGGAACACGCGAAAAGACCCCCGCCCGAGGAGAAGGGCGGGGGTCTTCTTCGTTTGGTGGCCGATGCGCCGGTCGCCTCTGCGGCGATTGGCGCGACGCGGCTCCAGCCGAACGGTATTCCGCGAAGGCGGTCATTGAGGCCCGGGGGACACGGGCGCATCGACCGAACTGTTCAACGGCCGGACCCCCAGCGGTGTTCCGGTCCCGGGTGTGAGTCACCCCTCACTCGATCGAGATCTCGTCCCGACACGCGCCGGTTCGATGCTTGACTCCCGGAGTCCGCCCGCCGGGGCCCTTAGCTTCGAGGCATGGATTTCCGCAACGAAGTACGAGTCGGACAGCACATCTACGGAGTCACCGCCAAGAGCGAGCCCGCCGGCGAAGACCAGCCGGCCACCGTCGCGGTGGAGTTCACGGGGGCGGACGCCGACGGCCGCGTCGTGGCCGAGGGCAACCTGCTGATCGCCGTCGACGGCCTCGGCGACGCGAACGCGTTCCTGGCCCAGACCTTGGACGGCCTGGCCGCGCTGCACTCGCCGTGGGCCACGGGGCGCGGGCGGAGCCGACCACGGCCGCCCAACGCCGGTCGACCGTGGACCGAAGCCGACGGCGAGCGGCTCCGGGAGCGGTGGCTGAGCTCGGTCGGCGAAACCGCGAGCCGGTTGATCGGGGAGCTCGGCGAGGAGTTCGGCCGGACCCGCGGCGCCGTTCGCGCGCAGCTGCCCCGCCTGGGCTGCGACCCGGACGTGCCGGGCCGGGTGCTCGCCGTGGCTTGAGTCGCAGCGGCGGAATCCGGTGCGGAATGCGGTTTGCCGAGTGGTGGGGAATTCCTCCGGTGCATCGGAGGACTATTCGGCCGGATATGACCAGGAATCGCAATTTCGGCGAGAAAGGAGGTGGGATTCGAGGAGTGTGGCGGAGGTGGTCCGCAATTCCGGGGGCGACGCGTTGACGGTTCGGCCGATTCGCCGTGTCGCGGGAAGAAGATTCCCGGGCGGCATGACGAAGACACCGCCCCGGTGGGGCCCGATGCACGCTGTCGGGGTGCCCACGCGAGGCGGTGCCTTGGGAGGCTGCGGCTGACGCCGCGGCCCGGTTGCCGGGGTGCCCGCACCCCGGCGACCCGCTCAGAGCCGGATCAGCACTTCTCGAACGTGCTCGTCGGGGAGTGCGCGATCGATCCCGTCGAGCTGATCGTCTCGGTGTGCACCCTGACGGTGGCGCCGGAGTTGCACGGTGCCTTCGTGGTCAGGTTGATCTCGGTGCCGCTCTGCGCCAACTCGCCGATCACCTTCGGTGTCGCGTCCTTCTGCTCGACGACGATCCGCACGGTGACCGTCGCGCTGTTCAGGCAGCCGGTTCGCCCGCCGATGGCGGTCAGGGTGTTGCCGTCACGCGTCGGCTGGTAGGAGAACAGCGCGCAAGCCGGGGCTTGCTGGACCGCCGCGACCGCCGGGGCGGTCGGCACGATCGCGAACGCGGCGGCCGTCAACACGGCGCTGATCAGGACGGGCGAGTGTCGCATTCGGGGCCTTCTTTCATGTACCGAATTGCCGACAGGGGCAACGCGAAGTCGATCACCCGCCAGGTTTGCTGTCAATTTGGGGCTTGTCCGGGCGCAATCTTTCACCCGAGCGAGTTTCGCAATTAGTTGTGCTGGCGTGCTCTTGTCGTGCCCGCGCGTCCGGGCGGAAGGGATGGATCGGATTGGATGGCGCTATGAAAAGTGAATTCTTGTCGGTTTGTGGCTACCGGAGTGGGTTTCGGCCGGGTGCCGGCGAGCGTCGCCTCGGGCTCGCGCTGCAATATTTGCAATTCCTCTGTTAATGTTGCAGCGCGATCGAGGGGGTGTCGATGTCGAAGACGGTCGCCAAGGCGGTCCACGTGCTTGAAACCCTCGCCGCGGCGCCCAAGACCATCGCGGAGCTGGCGCGCGAGCTCGGCGTGCACAGCTCGACCGCGCTGCGCATGCTGCAGCCGCTGGCCGACGGCGGCCTGATCGCCCGCGGCCCGGACGGCCGGTACCGCCTCGGGTTCCGGCTGGTCGAGCTCGGCCAGCAGGTGCTGGAGGAGATGGACCTGCGCGCCGTCGCCCGGCCGCACCTGATCGCGCTCGCGGACGCCACGCGCTCGACGGTGCACCTGGCGCAGCTGGTGGACGGCCAGATCGTCTACGTCGACAAGATCGACGGCGCGGCGTCGATCCGCACCTGGTCGCGGATCGGCCGGGCCGTGCCGCTGCACACCGCCGCCGCCAGCAAGGTGATCCTGGCGGCGCTGCCCGCCGAACGCCGGGACCGCCTGCTGTCCGCGCACGCCTTCACCCGCTACACCGAGCGCACCATCACCGACGAGACCGAGTTCCGCGATCACCTCGCCGAGGTCGAGCGGCTCGGCTACGCCACCGACCAGGCGGAGTTCGAGCCGCTGGTGCACTGCATCGGCGTGGGGATCCCGGACACCACCGGGCAGCTCGCGGCGGCCGTCTCGCTGACGACGGTGCGAGCGGACGCCGACCTGCCCGAGCTGGAACGCCTCCTCGGCGAGGTCCGGGACACGGCGAGCGCGATCGCCGCCGCCCTCGGCCGCTCGGCGAACTGATCGCGCGGGCGCGCGGCGATCCGGGGTGATCGGAACAACTCGGGGCAACCCGTGACCGTTCCCAGGGGTGTTCGTTACCAGGGTGTTCGGCGTGACCGGGAGGATTGCGATGACCTGGATGATCTACGGAGCGAGCGGCTACACCGGTCAGCTGGTCGCTGACCTGGCGCTCGACCGCGGCGAGCGGCCGGTGCTGGCCGGACGCGATCCGGGCAAGGTCGCGGCCTTCGCCACGCCTCGCGGCCTGCCCTACCGGGTCTTCGACCTCGCAGACCCGAACGCGGTCGCCGAGGCGCTGCGCGATGTCGACGTCGTGGCGCACTGCGCCGGGCCGTTCTCCGCGACGTCGGCGCCGATGGTCGAGGGCTGCCTGCGCGCCGGCGCGCACTACCTCGACATCACCGGCGAGATCGACGTGTTCGAGGCGGTTTTCGCGCGCCACGAGGACGCCCGGCGCGCCGGGGTGGTGCTGCTGCCGGGCTCGGGCTTCGACGTGGTGCCCACCGACTGCCTGGCCGCGATGGTCGCCGCCGAGCTGCCGACGGCGACGCACCTCGATCTCGCCTTCCACTCCAGCGGCGGGATCAGCGGCGGAACGCTGAAGAGCGCGCTGGAGGGAGCCGCGCTGGGCGGTCGGGCCCGCATCGACGGCGAGGTGCGTTCCGTGCCGATGGCGTGGCGGCGGCGCGAGATCCCGTTCCCGTCCGGGCCGCGCCGGGTCGCCTCGCTGCCCTGGGGCGACGTCAGCACGGCCTACCGCAGCACCGGGATCGGCAACATCACCACCTTCGCGCACCTGCCCGGGCTCACCCGGACCGGCCCGCGCTCGGCCAGGCTGTCGCAGGTCGTGATGGGGGCGCACATCGTGCAGCGGCTGGGCCGGGCGGCGATCGGCGCGGCCGTGCGCGGCCCGGGGCGGATGACCCGCTCGCGCAGCTGGGTCGAGGTGTACGCGGAGGCGACGGCGCCGGACGGCACGAGCGTGTCGGCGGCCCTGATCGGCCCGGACACCTACGACCTCACGGCGGACGCGGTGCTCCGGGCGGTCGGCGCCCTGCGCTCCGAACCGCCGGCCCCCGGCGCCCACACCCCGGCCACGGCGTTCGGCGCGGACTTCGTCCGGCGCCTGCACGGCGTGAAGATCATCGAACCTGCCCACCGCTGAACCGCCCGCACCCGGCCAGCGGTGCTCGGGTCACTCGACGAGGACGCGGAGCATGCCCTCCGGGCCGTCGTCGTTCTCCAGGAACTCCAGGAAGGGCCCTTCGCCCGAGATCGGGTGCAGGGATGCGAACTCGGAGCGCTCGCCCGCCAGTTCCATGCCGGTCGCCGCCGCCATGGTCCGGGCGTCCGAGCGCGGGTTCTGGGTGTCGACCACGACCGCGGCGACCGGGCCGGTGTTGGCGTAGACCTTGCGCGGTTCGAGCACGCACAGCTCGTTGCCCTCCAGGTCGGCCATCACCACCCACGGCACTTCGCTGCTCTGGTCGATGTCGGCGAACCGGGCGCCGGCGTTGAACAGCCGCTCCACGATCCGGTTCTGGTCGTCGTGCGTCTCGCTGCGCAGGTCAAGGTGCACGCCGTTCTTGCGGCTCTTGGCGCGGGCGCTGGCGACGAACCGCAACGGCACCCCGGGGCCGGTCGGCTGGACGACGATCCCGCACGCCGTGTCGAGCCGCCAGCCGAGCACGTCGGCCCACCACCGCGCGAGCCGCTCCGGCTCCCGCGCCGAGAATTCCACGACGACCGACGCCATGCGGCGAAAGTAAGGGCACTCCCGTGCTTCGCACAACTTCATCCGGGACCGAAAACGGGTGGCGACCGGCCCGCCCGGGGCCTTAGCTTGCGGGCCATGCGGATTCGCGAAGCGCACCCCGACGACTGGTCGGCGATCTGGCCGTTCATGCGGGAGATCGCGGCGGCGGGGGAGACGTTCTCCTGGGACCGCGACATCGACGAGCAGCGCGCCAGGCAGCGCTGGTTCCCGCAGCCGCCGGGCCGGACGGTCGTCGCCGTCGACGACGGCCGAGTGGTCGGCACCGCGGTGTCCGGCCCGAACCACGAGGGGCCGGCCGCGCACGTCGCGACGGCCAGCTTCATGGTCGACCCCGAACACGCCGGGCGCGGTGCGGGCCGGGCGCTGGGCCGCCACGTCCTGGACCAGGCGCGAGCGGACGGCTTCCGCGCGATGCAGTTCAACGCGGTCGTCGAGACCAACGACCGGGCCGTCGCCCTCTGGCGGTCGCTCGGCATGCGGATCGTGGCGACCCTGCCGGAGGCGTTCCAGCACCCGGCCCACGGCTACGTCGGCCTGCACGTCATGTACCAGCTGCTCTGAGGCGCGGTAAGTGCCCGTGAATGGTTCGGGGTGCCATCGCACTCCGAACCATTCACGGTTCCCTGACCAGAGGAAACCGTCGATCCTGGCAGGTGGGCGGGGTCAGGTGCGCGACGTGCTCAGCCCGCGCCGGAGGTCGGCGAGGAGGGTGGGCAGCACCGCTTCCTCTTCGATCGCCCGGGCCGCCGTGCTCATCAGCTCGGACAGCTGCGGATCCCAGGGGGTTTCGAGCGGGGCGCCGACGAGGTTGGGCAGGTCGGTGCGGGTCGCGGCGGCCTGGTCGAGGGCTTCGCGGTAGTCGGCCGCGGACATCCGCCAGGGGCGCGCGCCGTGGTGCGCCAGGAGCGAGCTGGTGATGCTGACGCCCGGCCAGTCGAAGTCGCCATGGTAGTGCAGAACGGCACCGCAGTCCGCGAGGCGCTGCAACAGTGCCCGGGTGACGGTCGAAGGGCGGCCCGACACGCAGACCACGGGATGCGCGATGCCCTCTTCCACAGCCGATTCGAGGACTCGCGGGTTCTCGCACACCGCGATCGCAGTGCCGGGTTCGACGAGACGGGCCGGGGCGGCGCGCAGGTCGAGGTGGGTCAGGTGGGTCGGCAGGCCCAGCGCGGTCCGCTGCCGGACGCCCTGCGACCAGTCGTCGGAGCCGGCCAGCGGCAAGGCCCAGCACAGCACGGTCGCGGACACGGCATCGAGCGTGACCCCGCAGCGCTCCCACAAAGCCCGGCGCTCGCGCTCGTTGCCCGGCGTCTCCACGCCGTGCGCCAGCGCAGCCGCCTTGAGCACGACCCGGCTCAACGCCGTGCCGTTGTCGAGCGCATGCGCTCCGCCAACGCTCGCCGCTAGCTCGCTGCGCGACGTCCACGCCTCCGGCGGCTCCGCCAGCGCTAACGCGCCCAACGCCTTGGCCGCGCTCCGCGCGACGGCGGGTAGCTCGTCGTCGCCGACTCGCCCGTACTGCTGGAGCCACTGCGTCCACGGCTCCGCCCATGCGGCCGTCGCGAGCCCTCGCTCCGCGAGCGCCGCTCGCACGGTCTCCGCGGTCCGCTCGCGCCGTTCGTCCCGCTCCGCGGCCTCACGCCGCCCCAACGGCCGCTCGTGCAGGATCTCCAGGACTTCCGCCAGCCCCAACGCGAACCGGCTCCGTCGGGTCGCTTCGTCCAATTTGGACAGGCTGATCCGGGTGCCCTGACCCCACATCGGGCGGCCGTACAGCTCGCCGACGGCTCGCTGGGCTTCGGCGTCGGGCAGCTCCAGCCGGAACGTCGCCGGCGGGCTCGCCGCCTCCAGCGCTTCCCGGGCTTTCTCCCACAGCCCGCGCAGCGGCTCGACGCCCCACGCCGCGCGGATGTCGTCCTCGACACTCACGTCAATTCGCCCCCGTTCGTTCGGAAGTATGCGGCGTCAAGGACATCCGCTGACAACCCCACCGTCGCCAGACCCCGAGGCCGGACTCCGGGAGGTCCACCGGCACCCGGCATGGGCGCAATTTCGCGAGAACATGCGCCCATGCCGGGTGACGACGTCCGTGATCACCCGCTCTGTTTGCGCAGGTGGTGCCAATCTCGCGCCCGTCGGCCTTGCCGGAACCCTCCGGAAGGTGCCGCCGTATCACCGGCCCGGCGCCGAGCCTCGCCGTGCCAAGATCATCCGTCGGTGCGGTCGAGGGCGGCGCCGTCCCAGGTGGTGTGGGTGCAGGCGATGCCGTGGCCGCTGCGCGGGCGCAGCACGTCGTAGATGTGCATCTTCGGGATCTTCGGGGACACGCCCCAGCCGCTCGGCCAGGTGATCAGCCAGTCCATGTCCAGGTCCACCAGCAGGCCGAGCATCCGCGCGATCGTCGGGTCGTCCAGCCGTTCGAACGCCTCGTCCAGCAGCACCAGCCGCAGCGGCCCGCGCCCGTCCGAGGACACGCTGACCGCGTCGTAGAACGCCGCCGCAGCAGCGAACAGCGTCACGTAGGAGATCAGCCGCGTCTCGCCGGAGGACAGCTGCCGCAGCCGCCGGACGCGCGGCTTGCTGTCCGGGCCGATGTCGCGGACCCGCACCGTGAACGCGAACCACGACCGGTAGTCCAGCGCCCGCGCCAGGATTTCCGCGTAGCCGCCCGACGTGCTGTCCCGCTCGGACTCGATGAGGTCGGTGAACACCCGGCGCAGCAGCGCGTCCTGGTCGTCGCTGCGGCTGGCGAACGGGGTGCGGACCAGGTCGATGGCCTGCTTGATGTCGTCGCCGAGCGCCGCCGACGGCTGCCATTCCAGCTGGACGTGCACGCCCTGGCTGGAGCGGGCGCCGTCGAGCACCTCGTTCATCCGCTTGCACAGGTCTTCGGCGATGCCGACCTGACCGCGCAGCCGCTCCGCGAGGTCGCGGATCAGGTAGTCGGCGAAGATCGACTGGTAGCGCTCGTTGAGGTAGCCGCGCTGTTCGGCGAGCCGTTCGCCGACCCGCCGCGCGGCGTCGGCCACCGGCTGCGGGCCCTCCTCGCCGGTGACGGTCACGGTGAGCAGGCCGTGCTGGTCGGCGGCCGTGATGTCGTAGTTGCCGCTCAGCGAGTGCTGCAGGGTTTGCAGCCGGTTGAGCACCGTGGCTTCCGACGAGCCCCGGCGGTCCGCCTCGGCGAGCACCCGCGCCGCATCGGCCGGGTCGTCCGGCGCGGTCTCGTCGACGTCCGCGGCCGACCACAGGCCCGGGATCCGCAGCGCCTGCTTGAAGGCTTCGGTCGCCGCCGAAGCGTCCTGCTCGCGGCCCGCGAGCTGGGACTGCTTGTGCTCCAGCTGGGTTTCCAACCGCGCCGAGGACTCCCGCAGCGAGCTGATCTTCTCCCGCGCCTGCGGCAGCTGCGTGCGCAGCTCGGCCCGCTCCCGCTCGAACGCGCCGACCTTGTCGGCGATCTGCTGCGCCTCGCCGCCGACGGCGGAGGTGAGTTCCGCGAGGCCGGTGGCCTGCTCCGCGTACTCGGCGCAGCGCTGCTCGGCCTGCGACTCGGCCTCCATCCGGTCGGCCACCGCCGCGTCGTGGTGCAGCGAGAGGTCCCGCAGGTCGGTGAGCGTCGGCAGGCAGCGCGACTCGATCGCCTCGCGGAGCGCGTCGATGCCCGCGCGGGCGTCGAGGGCGGCGCGGTGGGCGGCGTCGAGCGCCTGCGTGTCGGCGGGCAGGTCGGCTTCGCCTGCCGACCGCACCAGCTCGGCTTGCGCCGCCTGCCAGCGCTGATCGGCGCTCTCGTGCTGCTCGCGCAGCTGCACGGCCTTCTGGTCGGCGTCCTCCGCGGACTCGATCGCAGTGGTCAGCTTGGCGTGCGCAGTCAGGAGGTCGCTGTCGTCCGGGTAGGACTCGAGGTGCTGCTCCAGCTCCGCGGTGTCCTCGCTCGCCTCGCGGTGCCGCCGCTCGGCTTCGCCGGTCTCCGCGCGCAGCCGCGCGAGATCTTCCTCCAGCTCCGCGATGCGCCGGGCCCGGGCCGCTTCGCGAGCGCCCGCGCCGACGTACTCCGCGGCTTCCTTGCGCCAGGAGCCGGACAGCACCCCCGCGCGCCAGGCGCCGGTGACCGACACCGAAAGCCCGGCTCCGCCGTCGATCGACACCGAGGCCAGCAGGGCCGCGACCCGCTCCGGCGGCACCGGGCAGTCGGCCTCGGCGGCGGGCGACAGCAGCTCGGCCAGCGTGCCGCCGGAGCCGGGCTCGGCCGGGGCGGCGAGCAGGTCGGCGAGGCCGGGGACCTCGCCTTCGGCGGTGACCCAGGCGTTGAGCAGCCCGCTGGACTGCAGCGCCGCCTCCAGCCCGGCCCGGTCGGATTCGTCCAGCGACGACTGGAAGTCCACGAGTTCGTAGAAGGCCCGGCCCCGGGCGGTGTCGCGTCCGGCGTCGGCCCAGGTGGGGCGGTTCGGCGTCTGCTCGTGCCCGGCGCGGAGCTCGGCGAGTTCCTGTTCGCGGGACCGGGATTCCGCGTGGAGCTCGGTGATCTCCTGCTCCACCTCGGCAACCTGGCGGCGGGCCTCGTGCAGCTGCGGCTTGGCCCAGCGGCGCGCCTGCTCGCGGGCTTGCCGCGTCGCCGACCGGTCCGCGACGAGGTCCTCCGCCGACGGCGGCTCCGGCAGCTGGTCGTCCACTGTGGATGGCCAGGCGACGGCCCACTTCTGCGCGCGCTCGACCCACACCGCCGCGGCGTCGGCGAGTTCCTGCTGTGCCTGGTTGCGCCGGCCGGCCGCCTCGGTCGAGGTCAGCTGCGCCTGCCGCGCCTGCCGCTGGAGCTCGACGACCTTGTCCTGCTCCCCGTCCAGCTCCTGGGCCTGCTGGTGCAGCGCGAGCGTCAGCGCCGAACGCTGCCGGGCGACCGCCGAGACCTCCTCGGAAGTTCCCATGGCGGCGCGGAATTCCGCGGCCAGCGCATCGGTGTCCAGCTGCGGCGCGGCGTAGCGGTCGACGGGCAGCGGCTCGGCGTCGGGCTCCGGCGAGGTGCGCACCCGCGCCTGCTCGGACCGCACCTCGGCGGCCGGAATGGCCGGTGGCCGCGGCACCAGCGCCCCGTCCAGCCCCGCCGTCGAAAGCTGCTGCGCGGCGCGGGCCGCGGCCTGCCCGGCCGCCTCCGAATCGCCGGTCAACCGGCGCAGCATGCCGACCACCGACTCCGCCGAGCGGTGCTCCTGCGCGCGGTGCTTGCTCGCCGTGTCGAGCGCGGAAACCGCTGCGGCGCGGGCGCTTTCCACCAGCCGCTCGCGGTCGCGCAGGTTCTGCAGCTCGGAATACGCCGGGTGGGAGCGCAACGCGTCGATGCTGGATTCCAGCTCTGCCTCGCGCCGTTCGAGTTCGGCGATCGTCTCCTGCGCGCTCTCCCGGTCCTGCTGCTTGCCCGACACCTGCTTCTCCAGGCCGGTCAGCTCCTTGCGCAGCGCACGCAGCCTGTCCTGCGCGGTGCGCATCGCATCGGCGCGGTCGCGCAGGGCGCCGAAGGCGTAGCCGGAATAGGTGGACAAGAACGCGGTCAGCGCCTTGTCCGCGCCGGTCAGCCGGACGATGTTCTCCCGGATCGACTCCAGGTCGTCGAACGACGTCGCCAGCCGCTCGATCAGGCCCGGGTCCAGCGGCGGCAGCGCGTCCGACAGGATCTGCTCCAGCTGCCCCTCCAGGACCTTCAGGCCGACGTCGGGGTTGCGCAGCGTGCGCTGCAGGTGCAGCAGGTCGCCGTAGCGCGCGGCGGGCACGCCGTAGACCGAGGCGGCGACCTTCGCGCGGAACGCCTGGTCGTCGAGGACGCAGTCGGCGCCGAGCAGCTCGCGCAGCTGCGCCGAACCCAGCGGCACCCGGTCCGCGCCGACCAGGTAGAGGTTGATGCCGACCCGGCGGCTGGTGATGAACCGCCACGAGTCGCTGATCGACTGCGAGGTCTTCGACGCCTTCACACCGATGCCGCAGGTGAGGAATTCCTCGCCGCCGCCCGGGGTTTCGCGGTGCAGCTCGATCCACGCGTAGCCGATCCGGTTCGGCCCGCCCGGGTACTCGTCGAGCATCAGGCGCCGGATGCTGACCGTGTCGAAGCCCTTCGAACCCAGCTGTCGGAGGTCGCCGTCCAGGCACAGCGGCAGCAGCAGCTCCAGGGTGCGGGACTTGCCGGAGCCGTTGGTGCCCTGGAAGATCGCCCGGCCGCCGCCCAGGTCGAAGGTCGTCTCGGCGTACTGCCAGATGTTGACGATCCCGCCGCGGTGCAGCCGCCAGCGGTTGGCAGTTGGCACCGATTCCGTGCTGTCCGCGCTCACCGTTGACCGTCCCCTTGCATCTCGTCGAACACCGTCATCTCGTCGAACAGCGACCAGCCCGGTGGCTCCGGGGCCGCCGGTTCCGGCTCCCGGCCCGGGGCCGGGGTGGCGTCCGGCTGCGGCAGCCAGCGGTGCGCCGCCGGGCTGAGCAGCCATCGGCCGTCGAGCTCCTGCAGCAGGCCGAGCCGGCGCAGCAGCGCGACCACCGAGTGCACCAGCGCCTGGTGGTCCTCGGTGGCCTGCCGGGACCAGGCGGCCGGGTAGGAGTCGACCAGTTCCTGGCAGACGTCGACGAAGTCCTGCCAGGTCACCGGGTGCTTGCCCGCCGCGTCCGGCTCCGCGCGGCACAGCAGCTCCGGCAGCGCCAGCAGCGCGATGCGCGCGACCGTGCCGGGGCCGGGGAAGACCAGGTCGGTGAGGTAGTCCTCCGGGTCGCAGACCACCACGCCCTCCGCGCGGCACTCGCTGACCAGGCCGAAGAACCGCTCCAGCAGGCGGGATTCACCGGTCGCGTGCTCGCGCAGCCAGGAGGAGTGCTCGGCCGGCAGGTCGGAGTAGAGCACGACCGGGTCCTCGACCAGCCGGCGCCGCACCGCGTGCTCCAGGTTCCGGGGCCCGGCGGCGGAGGCCAGCTCGACCAGCTGCTCGGGACTTTCCGCCTCGGCGAGCGGCCCGGAGATGAGCTGGCCGAGCAGGTCGGTGTCGATGGTGATCAGCGCCTCGGCGGTGGCCTCTGCGGCCACCGAGCCCTCGGTTTCGGTGATCACGCCGAGCGCCACCAGGTGCCGCAGCGCCGCGGTGAGGGCGCGCCGGTCCGCCGGGTCGTCGACCACCTGGATCTCGGCCTCGGCCGCGGCCGCGCGGACATCGCTGACCAGGCGCGACAGCAGCACCTGGCGGCCGATTCCGGTCAGCGCCGCCAGCGTCAGCGCCAGGTACGCGTAGCCGCGCGGCGACAACGAGGCCTCGCCGCGGGTGGCGTCCACGCCCGGCCCGGACTTGTACAGCCGCGCGAAGCGCCGCTCCACCACCAGGCGATAACCCAGCAGCGACGAGAAGATCTCTTGGAGCACCACGCGCTGCCGGTAGATCATCGGCAGCAGGTCGCCGTCCGGTCCACCGGGGCGCAGCAGCGGTCGGCGCAGCAGCACGCGCGCGCAGCGGACCGCGTTCGCCGCGTCGATGTCCGGGAGTTCGTCGAAGGTCTTGATCATCGGGCGGCTCCGGGCAGTGGCTCCGAGGTGTCCGGGATGGCGCCGTCGCCGGAGACTTCGAGCACCGTGTCCCGGAGCGTCAAAGTGCCTGCGGCGCTGGAGATCCGAGTCTCCTGGCCCGCTTCGGGGCGGACCGTGACGCGCAGCCGGTGCACCGGGTCGAGCGCCGTGCCCGCGTCGTCAGAGCCGTCGCGCTGCGCCATCGCCAGCGTCAGCAGTTCGCACAGCACGCCGAGAGCATCGGCCGACAACCGCTGTTCGTCCAGCCGAGAGCTCGCCGCGGCGAGCTCGGCGACCGCGGCGGAGCGCCGCTCGTCGGCCTGCCGGGCCTGCGCCAGCAGGGTTTCCTCGGTCATCGGGTCGTCGAGCACCCGCGAGGTCCGGCCGCGCGCCCCGCGATCTCCGCGGCTGCGCACGCTCACCGTCACGTCGAGCACCGGGCCGTCGCGCCACGACACCTTGTCGTTGTCGCTGTCGTAGTCCGGCGCGGGCAGCAGGTGCCGCGCCGAGTGCAGGCCGAACGCGGCCGAATACACCTGGTGGGCGGTGGTTTCGTCGGCGCCGTCGAACCACTTCGCCAGCTTCAGCAGCTCGCCGCGCCGCCCCGGCACCAGCCCGCCGCCGGAGGTGGCGCGCTTGACGCTGGCCAGCAGCGAGCCGATCGCGCGGGCGGTGGCCTCGCGCAGCGCCGCGACCTGGCTCGGCCGGCCCGGCGAGTCGACGAACCAGTCGGTCAGCTCCTGCCAGTCCGCGGCGGTGCGGCCCCGCGCCCGCTCCACGTCGATGCCCAGCTGGTCGGCCGGGCCCAGCAGCCGGAGCAGCTCGCCGCGGACGCCGGCCAGCCCGGCCAGCGAACCCGCGATCGTCCCGGTGTGCCGCAGCACGTCCTCGACGACCATCTGGATGTACTCGACCAGCAGGTTCCGGAACCCGGAGATCTCGTCGGGTGCCAGCTGGTGGCGGGTGACGACCTGGCCGAGGTAGGCGTAGAAGTCGCGCACCGTGGCGGCGAGCTCGGCGTGCTGCAGGAACACCGTGGTGACCTGCTCGGCGAGCCGTTCCCGCGCCTGCCGCGCGGGTTTCGCCCGCGGATCGCGGCTCTCGGCGGCCAGGGCCGCGGAAAGCGCCTCGCCGATCCCGGACAGGCCGCGGTCGATGGCGGACAGCAGCTCGCGCGACACCTCGCGGGCGCCCTCGGGAACCCGCAGCAGCGCGTCGACGTCCCGCTGCACCCGGACCGCGAGCTTGCTGACCTGGTAGCGCACGCTGCCGTGCTGGAACTCGGCGATGCTCGACGCGATCGTCTCGCGGCGGCCCACCACCAGGTTGCCCCACTTGACCAGCTGCTTGAGCCGGTCGATCACGGTGTCCACATCGGACTCACCGGCGGCCACCCGGCCCTCCCGCTCGGCGGCGGCCAGCGCCGCGCCCACCTCGCCGGCGGACAGGTCGGCCAGCAGCGTCGAGGTGAACAGCCGCATGATCGCCAGGTAGGTGCGGTGCTCGGGCGCCTGCAGGTAGGCGAAGAGCTGCAGGCGCTGCCCGCCGTCGCGGGTCTGCTCGGGAGCCTGCGTGGCCGGCGCGTCCGTCGCGGTGGTTCCCGCGACGCCCGCGCGCAGCACATCGGCTTCGTGGTCCGGGGCCGTCACGGTCCGCCACGATATCCCGTCCGGCCGACACGGCTGGTCACCTGGCATGCGGTGACCGGCACCACCAGCCCCAGCGGTAGCGTTCCGGGGAGCTTTGCGAGGTCGGGGGTGCCCGTGACCGGGCCACTCGCAATGCCGGGAACCCGCGGTGCGCGGGGGCTCGTGAGCGCCTTTGGCCGTCCTGGCGACCAGCCGCGCTCATGGCCGATCACCAGCGCGAACGCCGGGTTTCCGGGCTTGTTGGTGGGCATCGGATCGATTTGGAGGAACGGCACCGGTGAGCGCGGGACGTGCGGTCGGACTGCTACTCGGAGTGGCCGCGGACGCGGCGATCGGCGACCCGAAGAGCGGGCATCCGGTCGCGCTCTTCGGCAAGGCCGCCCAGGCCGCCGAGCGGGCGCTGCACCGGGACCGGCGCCTGGCCGGCATCGCCTACACCGGTCTGCTGGTCGGCGGCACGGTCGGCGTCGGGGTCCTGGCGCAGCGGCTGTCCCGGCGCAGCCCGGTGCTGGAGGCCGCCGTCACCGGGCTGGCCACCTGGGTGGTGCTCGGCGGCTCGTCGCTGGCCGACGAGGGCACCGCGATGGCCCGGATGCTCGACGCGGGCGAGATCGACGCGGCCCGGGAGCGGCTGCGCAACCTGTGCGGGCGGGACTCGGCGGTGCTGGACGGGCAGGGCCTGGCCAGGGCCACGGTCGAGTCGGTCGCCGAGAACACCTCCGACGCGGTCGTGGCGCCGCTGGTGTGGGGAGCGATCGCCGGGGTGCCGGGGCTGATCGGCTACCGCGCGGCCAACACGCTCGACGCCATGGTCGGCCACCGCTCGCCGCGCTACCGCAACTTCGGCTGGGCGTCGGCGCGCCTGGACGACGTGCTGAACCTGGTGCCGTCCCGCCTGGCGGCCGTGCTGACCTCGGCGTGCGCGCCGGTGGTCGGTGGCTCGGCGGGCGGCGCGTGGCGGACCTGGCGGCAGGACGCCTCGGCGCACCCGAGCCCGAACGCGGGGCAGGTGGAGGCGGCGTTCGCCGGTGCCCTCCAGATCCGGCTCGGTGGCCGGACGGTGTACGGCCACGTGGTGGAGCAGCGCCCGGTGCTGGGCGAGGGCCGGACGGCGGACGCGGGCGACGTGACGCGCAGCGTCGAGCTCTCGCGGGTGATTGGCACGGTCACGGGAGTCTTGACGGCGGCGTTCGCCCTGACCCGGGGCATCCGCCGGGACCGCCGCAACCGCTGACGTTCCGCCTGCTCAGGCGTGGCGTCGTCAGGCGTGGTTGGTCTGGTGGGCCGCGTCGTCGGCCGGGGCCTGGGGTTCGGCCTTGCGGCGGGCCTCTTCTTCGCGTTCCCGGCGCTCTTCCTCGGCGATCGCCTCGGCCACCGACATCTTCCGGCGGCGGCCGCCCTTCGCGCTGGGCTCCGGCCCGCCGGCGGACGTCTCCGCGGCCGGTGCGTTCCGCCAGGGCGGGCGGGCGTCGGTGCGCAGTTCCGAGTACACCAGGTAGCCGATGGCGATGATCGCCATGATGCCGAAGGCGATCCACTGCAGGGCGTAGGAGAAGTACGGCCCCGATTCCAGGCGCGGCAGCGGCATGGCGCCCAGCACGCCCGGCTGGCCCTCGTTGAGCACCACGTAGCCCGGCCGCAGGGCGAGGCCGGTGCCGTTCGAGATGGTCTCCGCGTTCACCGCGTAGGCCCAGCGGCGCCCGTCGTGCTCGAACAGCGGGCGCTGCTTGCTGTCCTGCTCGTCGGTCCGGACGCGGGCTGTCACCGAGATGTCGCCGGTCGGCGCGGCCGCGTAGTCCGGTGCCCGGGTGCCGTCGACCGGGCGGATGAAGCCCCGGTCGACCAGCACCGTCGTGCCGTCGTCGAGCCGGAACGGGGTCAGCACCTCGAACGCGGGCTCGCCGAGCACCGTGCGCTGCCAGGCCAGCGTTTCGCCCTCCGGCACGTACTGCCCGCGCAGCACGACCTGCGACCACTCGGTCCGCTGGTCCGGCGCCTGCCCGGCGGGCAGCACCTCCGCGAGCGGCTTCGGCGGCGCGTGGAACGACTCGGCGATGGCGTTGTTGCGCGTCTGCGCTTCGTCGCTGCGGCTGAACTGCCAGGGGGCGAGGAGCGTGAAGCACAGCGCCGCGAACACCACGACCAGTGCGATCAGGCCGAGCCAACCGGGTCGTAGCAAGAACTTCAGGCGCACTCCTACACGGTAACCGAAGCACCCTGACCTGCGGTTTTGGGCCGTGGGAGCGGGATCGTGGCAGGTCAGCGCCCGTTTGCCCGGGACACGCGAATGACGGCGCGCCGCCCGGCGCCAGGATCTGCCGGTGTGACGAAGTCGTCGACACGCCGCCGCGCGGACGTCGCGATGGCCGGTCATCGCGGCGGCGATCGACCTCGTCTTCAGGTGCCGCTGGCCGCCTACCTGGCGCGGAGGGCGGAGCGGGCGGCGGCGACGGCCTGGCCCGCGTAGCTGCCGCCGAAGAGCACCGCGTGCACCAGCAGCGGGAACAGCTGGTGCAGTCCGATCCGGTGCTCCCAGCCCTCGGCCAGCGGGCTGACCTCCTGGTACGTCGCCACGACGCGGTCCAGGTGGGGGCAGCCGAACAGGCGCAGCATGGCGAGGTCGGTCTCGCGGTGCCCGCCGTGCGCGGCCGGATCGATCAGCCACGCCCGCTGCGCACCCCAGTGCACGTTGCCGCTCCACAGGTCGCCGTGCAGCCGCGCCGGCGGCTCGGCGGGCCCGGCGAGTTCGTCGACCTGCGCGCACACCAGCGAGATCACCGCGCTGCCCTCGGCGCTGAGCGTGCCCGCGTCGACGGCGCGGCGCAGGTACGGCTCGACCCGGTGCCGGGCGTAGAACGCGGGCCACTGCTCGTCCGGTTCGTTGCGCATCCGGGCGAGGCCGATCCACGCGTTCGCCGGGCCACCCGGCGGCGCTGCGCCGAAGGCGGGCGCACCGGCCGCGTGCAGCGCGGCGAGTTCGCGGCCGAGGCGCTCGGCGGCGAGCTCGTTCGGCGCCGCCGCCGGGATGTGCTCGGTGACCAGCCAGTTCTCGTCGTGGCCGTGCACCTCGGGGACGGCGATGGTGTCGGGCTCGGCGAGCCAGGCCAGCGATGCCGCTTCGGCCGTGATGGCGCCGGGCATCGGTGCGGTCTTGGCGAAGACCGTCGTGCCGTCGTCGAGGCGGACCGCGAACGCGGCCGCGGTGTCGCCGCCGCCGAGCTGGCGCACGTCGGCCGGTGTCCGCCCGGTGATCTTCGCCACCGCCGCCCGGGCTTGGTCGCGCATCGCCGTCACAGCCGTTCGTGGGCCCAGGCCAGCAGGCCCGGCGTCGCGGCCTCGATCATCGCCAGCACGTCGTCGAACCCGTTCGGCCCGCCGTAGTACGGGTCCGGGACCTCCGCGTCGTCGGCGGAGTCCGGGTCGAAGGAGCGCAGCAGCCGCACCTCGGTCGAGCCGTCGACGAGGCGGCGCACCGCGCGCAGGTGTCCGGCGTCCATCGCGACGAGCAGGTCGGCGTCCAGGTGGTGGTCGTCGACCTGGGCCGCGACGTGCTCGGTGGGGTAGCCGTGGTCGGCGAGCACCTTCGCGGTGCGCGGATCGGCCGGCTCGCCGACGTGCCACGGTCCGGTCCCGGCACTGGTGACCTCGACCTGCCCGTCCAGCCCGGCCCGCCGCAGCTGCTCGCGGAACACCAGGGCGGCCATCGGGGAACGGCAGATGTTGCCGGTACAGATGAAGGAGATGTGCACGTTTCCCGAGGGTACGGATCGCTCGCCGGCCGATTCCGGCCGTGGGGAGCGGACGGCCTCGGCCACCGGGACGGGTGGGCCGTTCACCTCGGACCGTGGCTCGGGCGGCGTTGCCTGATCGGGCAGGTCGCGCCTCCGGTGGGACGGTCGGATCACGAGGGGATCACCGCCGCCTTCGCGGCTCACGGCCCGGATTCGGTCCTGGTTAGACTGCCTGGGATGAACAGCGGGGACGACCGGGATTCGTTGCGCCACCACGGCGACGTCGACGCCGAGCACGGCCTGCTCGACTTCGCGGTGAACGTCCGCCTCGACCGCCCCCCGGCGTGGCTCCGCCACCGCCTCGCGGCGGCGCTGGACCGCCTCGGCCGCTACCCGTCGGCCGCCGACGACCTGGCCGCTCGGTCGGCTGCCGCCGCCCGCCACGGCCGCACCGCCGACGAGATCCTGCCGCTGGCCGGGGCCGCGGAGGGGTTCGCGCTCCTGCCGTCGCTGCGCCCCCGCCTCGCCGCGCTGGTGCACCCCTCGTTCACCGAACCCGAGCTGGCGCTGCGCACCGCCGGTGTCGAGGTGGCGCGGGTCCAGCTGGATCCGGCGGACGGCTACCGCCTGGACGCGGCCGCGGTGCCGGAGCAGGCGGATCTCGTGGTGCTGGGCAACCCGACCAACCCGACGTCCGTGCTGCATCCGGCGGCGGAGATCCGGCGGCTGCTGCGGCCGGGCCGGGTGGTGCTCGTCGACGAGGCGTTCGCCGACACCGTGCCGGGCGAGCCGGAGTCGCTCGCGGGCTGCCGGGAGCCGGGGCTGCTGGTGTTCCGCAGCCTGACGAAGATGTGGGGGCTGCCGGGGCTGCGCGCGGGGTATGCCTTGGGGGATCCGGAGCTGCTGCGGCGGCTGTCCCGCTATCGTCCACATTGGCCGGTCAACGCGCTGGTGTTGGAGGCGATGATCGCCTGCTGCCAGCCGGCGGCGCTGGCCGAATCGGAGCAGGCGGCGGCCGAGTTCGACGAGCACCGCGCCGGGCTGGTCGCCGAGCTCGACGGCATCCCGGGGCTGCGGATCGCGCTGCCCGCCCGCGCCCCGTTCCTGCTGCTGCAGGTGGCCGGCGGGGCGGAGGTGCGGGAAGCGTTGCGGCAGCACGGAATCGCGGTCCGCCGGGGCGACACGTTCCCCGGTCTCGGACCCGATCACCTGCGGGTCGCGGTTCGCGACCCGGCGCAGAACGCTTTGCTGGTGAAGGCATTACGCGACATCTTGGGACGGGGGTGAGCCGGTGGTGGTGCGGCTTCGAGAGGTGATCGGCGCGCTGGAGGAGGCGTATCCGACCGAGCTGGCGGAGAGCTGGGACGCGGTCGGCCTGGCGTGCGGCGACCCGGACGCGGTCGTGCAGCGGGTGCTGTTCTGCGTGGACCCGGTGGAGGCCACTGTGGACGAGGCGGTGGATTTCGGTGCGCAGCTGGTGGTTTCGCACCACCCGCTGCTGCTGCGCGGCGTGCACGGGGTGCCCGCGGACGACCCCAAGGGGCGGATCGTGCACCGGCTGATCCGCTCCGGCATCGGCCTGTACTGCGCGCACACCAACGCCGACAGCGCGGTGCAGGGCGTGTCGGATGCGCTGGCCGCGGCGATCGGCCTGACCGTGCGCCGGCCGCTGGTGCCGCACGCGGAGGGCGCCGAGACCGGGCTCGGGCGCATCGGCGAGCTGCCCGAGGCCGAGCCGTTCCGCGACTTCGTGAACCGCGTCGCGCAGAACCTGCCCACCACGGCCTGGGGCGTGCGCGGTGCGGGCGACCCGGAGCGGCCGATCCGCACCGTCGCGGTGTGCGGCGGCGCGGGCGATTCCTACCTGGCGACCGCGGCTGCGGCGGGCGTCGACGCCTACGTGACCGCCGACCTGCGGCACCACCCGGCCGGCGAGCACCTGGCCCGGGCCGACGTGCCCGGTGCGGAGGTGCCCGCCCTGGTGGACGTGGCGCACTGGGCGAGCGAGTGGCCGTGGTGCCAACAGGCCGCGGACATCGTCGCCGCCGCGCTGCCGGATACAGTCGAAGTCCTCGTTTCCACCCGCCGCACCGACCCGTGGACCGTTCACGCCGGCGCGGCATCCGACCCAGGGAGGGCGCTCGCGTGAAAGCCGACCCCGCCGTTCAGCGACGGCTGCTCGATCTCGCGGAGGCGGACGCGGAACTCAACCGCGTCGAGCACCGCAGGCGCACGCTGCCGGAGCTGGAGCAGATCGGCCAGGCCGAGGGCGAGGTGCGCGCCAAGCGCGATGAGCTGGTGGTCGCCCAGACCGCGTTCAGCGACCTGGACCGCGAGGTCAAGCGGCTGGAGAACGAGGTCGACCAGGTGCGCGCCCGGGAGCGGCGGGACCGCGACCTGATGGCGGCCGGGGCGTCCGCCAAGCAGCTCGAAGACCTGGAGCACGAGCTGCAGACGCTCGCCCGCCGCCAGGGCATCCTCGAGGACGAGCAGCTCGAGGTCATGGAGCAGCGCGAGGCCCTCGAAACGAACGTGACGAAGTCGCGCGAGGCCGTCGCCGCCGCCGAGGAGCGGCTCGCGGACATCCAGTCGCGCCGCGACGAGGCGCTCGCCGACCTGGAGGTGGCGGAGACGCGCCGCAAGACTGAGCGGGACCTGATCACCAAGGCGATGCCGGCGGACCTCCTCGCGCTCTACGAGCGCATCCGCGCGCAGCGCGGCGTCGCGGCCGGGCTGCTGCAGGGCGCCCGGTGCGGCGCGTGCCGGATCGAGCTCGACCGGCACGCGCTGACCGGGGTGCGCGAGGCCGCGGCCGACGACGTGGTCCGCTGCGAGGAGTGCGGCGCGATCCTGGTGCGGACCGGGGAGAACCGGTGAGCTCGCGGGTCGTCGTCGAGGCCGACGGCGGATCGCGCGGCAATCCGGGCCCGGCCGGATGCGGCGCGGTGGTTCGCGACGCCGAGTCCGGCGAGGTGCTCGCCGAGCGCTCCATCGGGCTGGGCGTGGCGACCAACAACGTCGCCGAGTACCAGGGCGTGATCGCGGGCCTGCGGGCCGCCGCCGAGCTCGGTGCCGCCGAGCTCGAGGTGCGGATGGACTCCAAGCTGGTCATCGAGCAGCTGGCGGGGCGCTGGAAGGTCAAGCACGTCAACCTGCAGCCGCTGGCCGCCGAGGCGCGGCAGCTGATCGCCGGGTTCGGCCGCGTGGACCTGCAGTGGGTGCCGCGCGCCCAGAACGCGCACGCCGACCGGCTGGCCAACGAGGCGATGGACCGGCAGGCCGACGGTACCGAGCGGTCGAGCGGCACGTCGACGTCGGGTGAGGTGAGCACGAGCTCCGCGCGCATCCGGCCGTCCGGATGGCTCGGCGCCGATGGCACGCCGACGAAGATGCTGCTGCTGCGCCACGGGCAGACGCCGATGTCGGTGGACCGGCGCTACTCCGGCCGGGGCGACGTCGCGCTGACCCCGCTGGGGGAGCGGCAGGTGCGCGCGGCGGGCAAGCGCCTGGCCGCGATGGACGGCGTGATCACGCCCGACGGCATCGCGCCGGTGATCGCCTCGCCGCTGACCAGGACCCGGCAGTCCGCGCAGGCCGTGGTCGACGCGACCGGCGGCGAACTGCACTTCCACGACGGCCTGCTGGAAACCGACTTCGGCGACTGGGAGGGCCTCACCTTCGCGGAGGCCTCCGACCAGTTCCCGCAGCTGCACCGGAAGTGGCTCGGCGACCCGAGCATCGTGCCGCCGGGCGGCGAAAGCCTCGACGCGGTCTTCGAGCGGGTCACGGCGGCCCGCGACGACCTCCTGGCCCGGTACGCGGGGCAGACGATCATCGTGGTCAGCCACGTGACGCCGATCAAGGCGCTGCTGCGTCTCGCCCTGGACGTCGGCCCGTCGATGTTCTACCGGCTGCACCTCGACCTGGCGTCGCTGTCGATCGTGGAGTTCTACCCGGACGGCAACGCATCGGTCCGCCTGGTCAACGACATCTCCCACTGGTCGTAACGACATCCCCACCGCCGCACCCCGCGGGTGCCGGTGTTCGTCCCGCAATTTCAATGGAAATCAGAGGTTCGATTTCCATTGAAATTGCGGCGTCCCGGCACCGGCACCGGTGTGGAAGGCGGCGCTCCCGCGCGCATTTTGCGTCGCCGTAGCAACACAAAATGCACACGGGCACTTGGCCGGCTCCAGCGTCTCCTCGTGGTGGTGCGGCGCCGAAGGGGCGGGCGTGCGCTCGCCGCGTGATCACCCGGCGCAGCTGAGCCGTCCCGCAGCGTCCCTGGTTCAGACCATTGACATGTGTGAGGTGGGTTACTAGCGTGCCCTGAAACCGTATAGGAAGTTAACGGATAGGGGTTTCGGTGGCGCGGGAAGCAGGGGCGGCGCGGGACGGGAGCCCGCGGCTGCTGCGGGCGATCAACGATCGGGCCGCGATCGAGGCGATGCTGCGCCGGGGCGCGCTGACCCGGGCCGAGCTCGAAGCCGTCATCGGCCTGTCCAAGCCCGCGACCGTCGCGCTGCTCGCCCGGCTGGAGAAGGCCGGCATGGTGCGCCGAGGCAAGCTGCGCGGCGGGAATCGCGGGCCCGCCGCCCAGATGTGGTCGGTGAACGGCGCCCTCGCGCACGTCGCGGGCGTGAGCCTGACCCCCGACGAGGTCGACATCGTGATCGCCGACATCACCGGCGAGATCCGCGTGGAGCACCGCAGCGCGCTGCCGTCCGGCAACGACGCGCCGCTGGCGTTCGCCACCGCGATGACCGAGGCCGCCGCCCGCGCCGAGCTGCGCCCCGACCAGCTCGCCAAGGTCGTGATCGGCTCGCCGGGCGCGGTCGACCCGGCCACCGGGCATCTCGGCTTCGCCCCGCACCTGCCCGGCTGGGAGGGATTCGACCTGCCTGGCCGGCTGCGCGCCGAACTGGGCACCGACGTGATCGTCGACAACGACGTCAACCTGGTCGCGCTCGTGGAGATGACCGCCGGGCGGGCCCAGCAGGTCCGGGACTTCGTGCTGGTCTGGCTCAGCGACGGGCTCGGCGCCGCCGTGGTGATCGACCGCGTGCTGCACCGCGGGGTCACCGGCGGCGCGGGCGAGATCGACTGGATGCGCGCGCCCGACCGGGCCCGGCTGGACACCGGCGTGGACCGCACCGGCTCGCGGCTGGGCGGCCTGCTGAGCTACCGGTCGATCAACAAGCTCGCCCGCGCGCACGGCCTGAAGGCCCGCAACGGCGCGGCGGCCGTGCAGGCGGCGCACGCCGCGGGCGCCGCCGGGCAGGCGTTCCTCGCCGACCTGGCGCGCCGCGTCGCCACCGGCGTCGCCGGTGTCGTCAGCGTCCTCGACCCCGAACTCGTGCTGCTGACCGCCGAGATCGCGCAGGTCGGCGGTCGGCAGTTCGCCGACCTGGTCGCCGCCGAGCTGCACCGCCTCGTCGTGCCGCGCACCCCCGTGGAACCGGCGGAGTGCACCGAGCGCGCGGTGCGTGCGGGCGCCCTGCAAGTAGCCCTCGGCCTCGCCCGGGAGCAGGTCTTCGGCCTGCCCGCCACGGCGGTGGGAATCCGATCCGACCCGGAAGTCCAGTTGGAGGAGGCGCGATGAGACGGTCAACGGTCGTGAGCGGCCGTTCCGGTGAGAGCCGGAATTATCGCTCACGAGCATTAGCCGCGGCGGGAACGGCGGTGGCGGCGCTGGTCGCCGCGTCCTGCACGGCGGGCTCCACATCGGACGGTCCGCAGCCCGCGCCGGGACCGGACCAGCAGGTCACCATCACGGTGTCCAGCCAGTTCACCGATCGCGAGCTCGACGTGCTCAACCGGGTGCTCGACGGGTTCCACGCCAAGCACCCGAACATCACCATCAACAGCCAGGGCAACCAGGACGACGACAAGATCACCCAGGCCATCCGCGGCGGCAACCCGCCGGACGTGGCGCTCTCGGCGGAGACGATCAACCTCGGCCAGTTCTGCTCCAGCGGCGCCTGGCAGGACCTCGGCCCCTACCTGCAGCGCGACCAGGTCGACCTGAACCAGATCCCGAAGGTCGTCCAGGAGTACACGCAGTTCCAGGGCAAGCGCTGCGCGATGCCGCTGCTGGCCGACGTCTACGGCATGTACTACAACGCCGACCTGTTCGCCAAGGCGGGCATCACCGCGCCGCCGAAGACCACGTCCGAGCTGACCGATCTCGCCAAGCGGCTCACCGAGTTCAACCCGGACGGCTCGATCAAGGTCGCCGGCTTCCTGCCGGTGCTGACCTCGCAGGCCAACCACCCGTGGAACTGGGCGCCGCACTTCGGCGCGAGGTGGATGGACGCGCAGGGCAAGTCGGTGCTGGGCCAGGACCCGGCCTGGCAGGAGATGTACCGCTGGCAGAAGGAACTCGTCGACTTCTACGGCTGGGACAAGCTGGTGCAGTTCACCGCCGGTCTCGGCCAGCAGTACGCCGCGGACAACGCCTTCCAGCAGGGCAAGATCGCGATGATGATCGACGGCGAGTACCGCACCGGGTTCATCGAGGACGACGCGCCGAACCTGCGCTTCGGCACCGCGCCGTTCCCCGTCTCGGACAGCAAGCCCGAGCTCTACGGCACCGGCTTCGTGACCGGCACGATCATCGGCATCCCGCGCGGCGCGGAGAACGCCGGCGCGGCCTGGGAACTCATCCGCTACCTGACCACCGACACGACGGCGCTGGTGGACCTGGCCAACGGCCTGAAGAACGTGCCGACCACCACCGCGGCGCTGCACGATCCCCGGCTGGAGAGCAGCGAGCAGTACAAGACCTTCCTGGACCTGTTCGACAACCCGCACCTGGTGGCCAGCCCGCCCAGCCCGAACGGCAGCGCCTACATGAAGTCCACCGAGGACTTCTCGGTGAAGTGGCAGAGCGGCCAGGTCGCCGATCTCGGCGGGGCGTTGCGGGAACTGGACGCCCAGATCGACGCGGCCAAGGCGCTGGGCGGCGGCTGACGGCATGGTGGCGACGTTGGAACGGACGCGGCCGGGGCGGGCTGCCCCGGCCCGCGCCCGCACGGCGCGCAACCGCCTGCGGGTGCTGGGCTTCATGGCTCCGTGGATCATCGGGTTCAGCTGCTTCTTCGCGTATCCGCTGCTGGCCACGGTGTTCTTCTCGTTCACCGGCTACGACCTGCTGACCCCGCCGGAATGGGTAGGGCTGCGCAACTACGCGTACCTGCTCTTCGGAGACCCGGTGGTGCGCATCGCCGCGGTGAACACGATCTGGCTGGTCGTGGTCCTCACGGTGCTGCGCGTGGTGTTCGCGCTCGGCGTCGCCGCCGTTCTCGCCCGGGTGCGCAGCGGCGTCGGGCTGCTGCGCACCCTCTGCTACCTGCCCGCGCTCGCGCCGCCGGTGGCGGCCACGCTGGCCTTCACCTTCCTGTTCAACCCCGGCACCGGGCCGGTGAACGGGTTGCTGGGGCTGCTGGGCATCGACGGACCGCTGTGGTTCAACGACCCGGCGTGGGCCAAGCCCGCCCTGACGCTGCTCACGCTGTGGGGCAGCGGCGAGCTGATGATCATCATGCTGGCCGCGCTGCTGGACGTGCCGCAGGAGCTGCACGAGGCGGCGGCGCTGGACGGCGCGGGCCCGGCCCGCCGGTTCTGGCACATCACGCTGCCGTCGATCGCGCCGGTGCTGCTGTTCGGCGTGGTCAACTCGATCATCTTCGCGCTGCAGTACTTCACCCAGGCCGTGGTCGCCGGTTCGGTGGCGTCCGGGCAGGCGGAGGTGGTGGGCAGCAGCAAGGTCCTGGGCTACCCGGACAACGCGACGCTGACCTTCCCGGCCTGGCTCTACCAGCAGGGATTCCACTACTACAACATGGGTTACGCGGCGGCGATGGCGGTCGTGCTGTTCGTGTTCTCCCTCGGTTTCACCGCGTTGCTCATCCGCCGGATGCGCGGCGGCACCAACGCCGAGGAGGTGGGCTGATGTCGCACGGGCGGTTGTACTGGGTTGCGGTGCACAGCGTTGGGATCGCGCTCGGGCTGATGTTCTTGCTGCCGCTGGTCTTCGTGTTCCTCACCGCGGCGATGTCCGATCAGCAGGCGCTCACCGCCGACCTGTGGCCGAGGGAGTGGCACTGGGAGAACTTCGGCGAGGTCTTCACCAAGGCGCCGATGCTGCAGTACCTGGCCAACAGCCTGCTCTACTCGGTGCTGGCCACGGCTTTCATGCTGATCTCCAGCATCCCGGTGGCCTATGCGCTGGCGAAGCTGCGCTGGCGGGGCCGCAACGCCGCGTTCGTGCTGGTGATCGCGGCCATGATGCTGCCGCCGCAGGTCACCGCGGTGCCGCTGTACATCGTGTGGACCCGCTTCGAGCTCACCGGCACGATCTGGCCGCTGATCATCCCGTACCTGTTCGGCGACGCGTTCAGCATCTTCCTGCTGCGCCAGTTCTTCCTGACCATCCCGCAGTCCTATGTGGACGCCGCGAAGGTGGACGGCTGTTCCGAGTTCACCGCGATGCTGCGGGTCGTGCTGCCGATGGCGCGGCCCGGCATCGCCGCGGCGGCGCTGTTCTGCTTCCTCTACACCTGGAACGACTTCTTCGGCCCGCTGCTCTACGCCGGCGAGAGCCAGCAGTCCTGGACGCTGTCGGTGGGGCTGGCGTCGTTCCGCGGCATGCACCGGGTGGAGTGGAACCTGACGATGGCCGCGACCGTGCTGGTGATGCTGCCGGTCATCGTGCTCTTCCTGTTCGCACAACGAGCCTTCGTCCGCGGTATCACCTTCACCGGAGTCAAGGGGTAGCCAGCGATGAAACTGACCGTGGTGGGCGGCGGTTCCACCTACACGCCCGAACTCATCGACGGTCTCGCGGTCCGGCGGGAGCCGGCCATCGACGAGATCGTGCTGGTCGATCCGGACGCGGAGCGGCTGGAGGTCGTCGCCGCGTTCTGCCGCCGGCTGCTGCAGGAGGCGGGCCACCCGGCGCGGCTGCGCACCACGCCGGACGTCGTGGAAGCCGCCAGCGGGGCGTCGGCCGTGCTGTTGCAGCTGCGCGTCGGCGGCCAGGAGGCGCGCTTCGGGGACGAGACGTTCCCGCTGGACTGCGGCTGCATCGGGCAGGAGACCACCGGGGCCGGCGGCCTCGCGAAGGCGCTGCGGACCGTCCCGGTGGTGCTGGACATCGCCGAGCACGTGCGGGCCGTCGCGCCGGACGCCTGGATCGTCAACTTCACCAACCCGGTCGGCATCGTCACCCGCGCCCTGCTGGCGGAGGGGCATCGCGCGGTCGGGCTGTGCAACGTGGCGATCACCTTCAGCCGCTGGATCGCGCAGCTGCTCGACGTCACGCCCGACGCCGTCCGGCTGGAGCACACCGGCCTGAACCACCTCACCTGGGTGCGCGGGGTCCGCGTCGACGGCCGCGACGTCCTGCCTGAGCTGCTGGCCGAGCACGCCGACGCGCTGGCCGGGCACATCGGCCTGCCACCCGGCCTGATGCGACGGCTCGGCATGGTGCCGTCCTACTACCTGAAGTACTTCTACGCCCACGACGAAGTGCTGGCGCAGCAACGCAAATCCCCGCCCCGCGCGGCAGTGGTCGCCGACGTCGAACGCGATCTCCTCAAGCGGTACGCGGACCCGTCGGTGACGCGGAAGCCGGAGGAGCTGACGAAGCGCGGCGGGGCCTACTACTCGGAGGCCGCGGTGCAGCTGGTGCACGCCCTGACCGCGGGCGGCCCGGCGGAACACGTGGTGAACGTGCGCAACGACGGCGCGCTTCCGTTCCTGCCGGACGACATGGTCGTCGAAACGAACTCCACTGTGGACTCCAGGGGGGCCGGGCCGCTGCCGGTGCGGCCGGTGGAGCCCGCGCTGGCGGGGCTGATCGGCCACGTCGCCGGGTACGAGCAGCTGGCCTTGGACGCCGCGTTGCGCGGCGGCCGCGACCGGGTCGCCGACGCGCTGCTCGCGCACCCGCTGATCGGCCAGCACGCCGTCGCCGACGAGCTGGCGGACGAACTCGTCCGGCGCAACGCACCGTTCCTGCCGTGGGCCCGATGAAGCCCGCGGTGCTGGCCATCGACGGCGGCAACAGCAAGACCGACGTGCTGCTCGTCGCCGCCGACGGTTCGGTGCTGGCCGCCGTGCGCGGGCCCGGCGCATCGCCCCAGCACGTCGGCGTGCGGCGGTGCCTGGACAGCCTCGCGGACCTGGCGCGACGGGCCGCCGCCCTGGCCGGGTTGCCGACCGCAGAGCCCTTCGCGGTGCACACCGCGGCGTGCCTGGCCGGGGCCGATCTGCCCCGGGAGGAGCTCGAACTCCGCCGGGCGATCGAAGAACGCGGCTGGTCCGACTCGGCGACGGTGGACAACGACACCTTCGCGCTGCTGCGCGCCGGCACCGACGACGGCGTCGGCGTCGCGGTCGTCTGCGGTGCCGGGATCAACGCCGTCGGGGTCGCGCCCGACGGCCGGACCTCCCGGTTCCCGGCGATCGGCCGGATCTCCGGCGACTGGGGCGGCGGTGCGTTCCTCGGGCAGGAGGCGCTGTGGTGGGCGGTGCGCGCCGAAGACGGTCGCGGCGCACCGACCGAGCTGCTGCCCGCGGTGCTGGCCCACTTCGGGGCGCGCACCGCGGCGGAGGTCGTCGAGGCGCTGCACTTCGACGAACTGCCCGCGACCGCGCTGCACGGGCTGTGCCCGGTGCTTTTCGAGGTCGCCGAGGGCGGCGACGCGATCGCCTGCGAGCTGCTCGACCGGCTCGCCGAGGAGATCGGGCTGCTCGCCACCGTGACGCTGCGCCGCCTCGGACTGCTCGACGGGCCCGCGGCGGTGGTCCTCGGCGGCGGGGTGCTCGCCGGGGCCGGGCGGCGGCTGCTGCCGGACATCACGCGGCGCTGCGCGAAGGTCTCGCCGGAGGTGGAGGTCCGCGTCGTCGAGGCGCCGCCGGTGATCGGCGCGGGATTGCTCGGCCTCGACCGGATCGGCGCGGACCCGGCCGCCCTGCGCAGGCTGGCCCGGGCCGAGCCCCGGCCAGTCGGCGAAGGTGCCTGAGCACCAGTGGGTCCGCAGTTTCAATTGAAACTGCGGACCCACCGGATGCCGCGGAAGACGGGCCCTCGGACGGGCTGTGGCGGATGAGCCGGCCTGTAAGCCGGATTCTGTTCTCGGGAGCCTTGCGGCCGGCCCGGTCGGTGACCATCCATCTGGGCCTGCCGTCGCCGGCAAGCTCGGTGCGGTCTACCCGCGAACATGGGGCGAGCAGCCCTCGAACGTCCGCGCAGACGCCGCGAAGGCGTCCTCTTGACCTTGCTCCGGGTGGGGTTTACCGAGCCACCCCGGTCACCCGGGGTGCTGGTGGTCTCTTACACCACCGTTTCACCCTTACCCGGCGAAAACGCCGGGCGGTCTGTTCTCTGTGGCACTGTCCCGCGGGTCGCCCCGGGTTGCCGTTAGCAACCACCCTGCTCTGTGGAGTCCGGACTTTCCTCGACGAGATCGCTCCCGCCGCGGTCACCCGGCCGACTCATCCGCGCGTTCGAGTCTAGAGGGTCCGGAGGGCTTTCCGCGCAGGTGGTCGACGCGGAGCCGGACGCCGCGGCACAAGATCGACCCGGAAATCGGCGGATCCCCCGGGAGGGCTAACCTCTGCGTGCACGCGATGGGCGTTTTGCGAAGTTTCCCAGCGTGTGCGTTCAGTTGCGGAGGGTGACGGCGTTGGGTTCTTGAGGTCGGGGCGACCGGTGCCGGTCCGGCATCGGTTTCTCGGGAGTCCGCAGTCGCCGCGCCCCGCTTCGCGCCGCCAGCCGGCGTCCTCCTTTCTTCTCGCGCGTCGAAATCGGAACGCGCTGATCCACCGTTCGGAGCGAGCATGACGAGATTCGTGGCGCCCAGCGCCGACGAACACGACGAGATACCAGCCGAGTCACCCGCCGAAGCCGCGGCCGGGACGACCACCCGACCGGCCGGTCGGCCCTTGCGGGACGCCGCCGCGTGGCTCATCGGCGGGCTGTCGTTACTCGTCACCGTGCTGTTCCTGGTGGTCAACCTGGCCTACAACCAGTGGCACTTCATCCCGCCCGTCGACGACGCGTACATCCACCTGCAGTACGCGCGGCAGATCGGCACCGGGCACTTCCTGCAGTACAACACCGGCGACCCGATCAGCACCGGCGCGAGCAGCCTGCTCTACGTGCTGATCCTCGGCGGTGCCTACGCGCTGGGCTTGCAGGGCGGGGCCTTCCTGCCGTTCGCGATGCTGTTCGGCGCGTTGTGCATGGCGCTGACCGCCGCGCTCACCTACCGGCTCGGCACCCGGCTGGCCGGCCGCCAGGTCGGGATCTGGGCCGGGCTGCTCGTCGCGCTGAGCGGCCCGCTCGCCTGGGGCGCCACCAGCGGCATGGAGATCGCGTTCGTCGCCCTCCTGCTCGTCGCGCTGCTGCTGGTGTTCACCGCCGAGCGCGCGACGAACCGGTTCCTGTGGACGCCGCTGGTCGCGGTGGTGGCCGCGCTGACCCGGACCGAGGCGCTGCTGTTCGCCGGCGTGCTCAGCCTGGCGATGATCTGGCACGTGATCGCGCACGCCCGCGGCACCCGCGCCGCCTGGCCGCGCGTGATCGGGCGGATCGCCTGGATCGGCCTGCCGGTCTACGCCGCCGCCGGGCTCTACGCGTTCTACTGGGCGGTGACGGGTTCGGCGGAGCAGAACGGCGTGCTCGCCAAGTCGTTGCTGCACATGCCCGCGGTGTACCCGCTGGAAGTCGCGGACAAGGTGCTCAGCAACTTCCGCACCTTCCTGACCGCCTTCTCGGGACTGTCCACTCAGGACTACGTCTTCCCGGGTGCGCTGCTGCTCGCGGTGATCGGCGTGATCGGCCTGTTCCGGCGGTCCCCGCAGTGGCGCGGCCTGGCGCTGGCCGCCGGGATCGGCGTCGTGCTGGTGCTGGCCTCGGTGTCGACGCTGGAATTCGCCGACGTCCACCACATGCGCTACGTGCAGCCGCTGATGCCGATCCTGCTGCTGTTCGCCGTCGTCGGCATCCACGCCGCGGCCCAGCTGTTCACCGGCGGCGCGCGGCGCTCCGTGCTGGCCGGCGGTGTCGTGCTGGCGCTGCTGTTCACGGTCTCCCAGCTGCCCGCGTGGAGCCTGCGGCAGGCCCAGCAGGCGGCCGGCATCCGGGACCAGCAGGTGAGCATCGCCCACTGGATCAAGGGGCACCTGCCGCGCGGGGCGAACGTCGCGGTCAACGACGTCGGCGCCATCACCTACCTCTCGGACCGCTACGTGGTCGACCTGATCGGGCTGGCCACCACCGGGTTCGCCACCCCGAACCTGCACGGCGCCGGCAGCCTCTACGAGGAACTGCGGTACCTGCCGGAAGACCGGCGGCCGGACTACTTCGCCATCTTCGACTCGTGGGGCGTGCACGGCCTCGGCGAGGCCGGCCTGTTCGGCCGCGAGCTGATCACCTTCGAGCTGAAGTCGCCGACGTTCTCGCACACCACGCTCGGCGGGATGTCGGCCTGCCAGGCCGCGCGGACCTGCACCAAGGTGACCATCTACCAGGCCGACTGGAACGCGCTGGGCTCCGGCGACCAGCCGCTGCTGGCCGCCGACGGGCAGATCCGCGACCGGCTCAACGTCGCCGACCTGCGCGACGAGGAGCGGCACGACTACCAGGTCGTCCCGGCGCACCAGGGCTTCCAGCCGCGCACCCACGTCAAGACGGTCACCGGGCCCGACGGCGGCGACGTCGTCGACAGCGGCCGGCACGTCGTCGGCGGCGAGACCTTCGCCTTCCACGACCTGATCCCCGGCCGCGCGGTGACGATCACCGGCCGCGTCGACGCGACCGAGCCGCTCGGGGCCGAACCGACCGGTTCCCGCGCCGTCCAGGTCTCGGTGAACGGGGAGGTCGCGGGCGTCTGGAACTTCGATGCGGACCCGCGCGGCTGGGTCGAGAGCACCTTCGCGATCCCGGCCGCACTGGTCACCGACTCGACGCTGACCGTCGAACTGGGCCCGTTGCAGGATTTCCTCGGCCCGTACCCGGATTACCAGTCCTACGCCTACTGGGTGAGCCAGTAGCGGACTCGCGGATGCCAACGCCCCGGCCGTCGTGGCCGGGGCGTTTCGGCATTCCGGCCGGTGGAGCGTCCACAGTGCACAATCCTGCCGGGTCGCAGCGGCCGCCCTGCCCGTCGGGCGCTGTACCCGAACCGCTACCCTGAGTTGGCGCGTCAAGATCACCTTGTTTCGATCCGGCTCCGCGGCTTCACATTCGCGTGATCCGGTCGGGTGCATCATGACGCGATGTGCGGAAATCCACTGGCTCACCGAAGTCATGCACGGTGTGTTACGAAGGGGCTCGCAAGCGGGTGAACAGCCACACGAATCCAGACCAGAACCGGCCTGGTGGGCGTCCTTTTCCCGGTGATCTGCCGAAAGCGGCCTGCCCGAACGGCCTATTCGCGGCGTGACGGCGAGGGCTCCGCGACACCGTTTCCGCCACACCAGAACTCGCAACCACTACTTCTGGTGACCATGTCATGTTCTACTCGTACCTGCGTGCCGGGCCGGGCCCGGCGGGCTGAGGTACCGACCCGACGACACTCCGCGCAATCAGGGGTAAAGAGATGACCGCCATGCCGCTGGAAACACTGGCGCAACTGGACGTACTGGCACAGCAGACGCAGGTGGGCACCGGAGGCATTCAGAGCTGGATCCTCGAGAACCTGCTGCCGCTCCTGCTGCTCACCGTCGCGGTCCTGCTGCTTTGGCTGGGCGGCGGCAAGGGCGACAACGCGGGCGTCATGCGCCGCGTCGGCGGGGTGATCGTCGCGCTCGCGATCATCGGCCTGGCGGTGAACGGGGCGGGCGTGAACATCGGCACGTTCATCGCGGGCCTGTTCAGCACCACCGGCGGGTGATCCGGCGTGCGAATACGGACCGACGACGAGATCTACCGGGTCGACGCGGTCTGGCTCGGCCCGCCCAAGGCGACCTTCCCGTGGCGCGCCCGCTACGTCGCCTGGGGCGTGGGCCTCGTGGTGTTCCTGCTCGTGCTCGCCGTGGAACGCCGGATGAACATCGGCTTCGACTTCTTCTCCACCGCGTGGGCCGTGATCATCACGATCGTCATGACCCGGATCATCTGCTCCCGGATCGGGCACGAACGACCGCTGGGCGCGGTGCTGGTGATGTGGCTGCGCGAACTCACCGCACCCCGGGAGAAGACGTCCGGCACGGGCGGAGCCGCCAGCGCCGCCCGGATCAAGGTGCGGACGCAGCGGCCTCGGCCCAAGAAGTCCAAGCGGGGACGCCCGGTGCCGCAGCAGCGGCCCGCCCGGCCCAGGCAGCAGCCGGCCGCCCGCAGCACGGTTCCCAGCAGGCGCACGCGTAGCAAGGAGGTTCGCGGTGTTCGGTCGCCGGCCAGGCCGTGAGCGCAACACGCACCAGGTTCCGGGTCCCCGCGGCTCGAACGGCAAGGTCCGCAGCGCGAAGGGCAAGCCGGGCAAACGCGGCCGCGGGCCCGGCGACGAGCAGTCGATCCCGAACTACACGCCGTCGATCGCCGCGCGGTCCATCGACGGCCACCTGCTGCGCACCGGTCAGGACGTGTTCGCCTGGTACCGGCTCTCGCCGCAGCGCTGGTCCTTCCGCTCCGACTCGCAGCGCCAGGACCTGATCGCGGCGATCGCCGGTCAGTACGCCGAGCTGCAGGGCCGCTGGATGCACCTGCGCGTGACCAACCGGCCGTACCCGATCCGGATGTGGGCCGAGGCGCACGTGCACAACTCGCGCTACCCGCTGCCGGACACGCCCGGCGCGCTGTCCTTCGACGACTACATGGTCGGCGAGCAGCAGCAGCTGATGGGCCGCTCGATGGCGGAGAAAGAGGTCTACCTGGGAGTCCAGGTGCAGACCCGCAACGTGGTGGACCGTGCCGTGGAGCGCGCCGCGCCGCTGCTGCGCCGGGTGTTCCCGGAGGCGGTGGACGCCGAACTCGTCGCGCTGGACAGCGAGGTCGAGCACCTGGACCAGGTGATCGGCTCGGCCGGGCTGGACGGGCGCCCGGTGACCGCCGAGGAGATCTCCTGGCTGATGCACCGCTCGTGCTCGCTGGGACTGCCCGCGCCCCGCAACCTGCCCGCGGTGCCCGGCGCGCCGTGGGAACCCGAAGACCTCGCGTCCTTCACCGACGCCTCCGACATGCACCAGGACCCGTACGCGCCGACGGTGACCGTGCGCGGCCGCACCGGCTCGAACGCGGGCGTCACCCGCCACCTCGCGGTGCTCACCGTCGGGCAGACGCACGGCCTGCAGATCCCGGAGATCGACGACCCGTGGGTGCAGCACTCCGACCGGCTGCCCGCGCCGGTCGAGTGGTCCGCGCGGATCTACGTGCGCCGCCCCGAGGACGTCGGCGGCGAGCTGCAGCGGCAGATGAACAAGGTGCGCTCCCAGGTCCGGCACTACACCGAGGAGCACGGCCTGGAGCCGCCGACCTCGCTGGCCCGGCAGGCGGGCCGGGTGCTCGAGGTCGACGACGAGATGACCTCCGGCTTCACCGCGCTGGCCACCCGCGTCAAGTCCTGGTGGCGGCTGGCGGTGTCCGGTCCCACCGAGCGGGACGCGCTGCGGCTGGCGCAGCAGATCCTCGACCTCTACAAGCCCAAGATCGGCATAGAGCACCCCGAAGCGCAGTACGCGATGGCGCGCGAGTTCATCCCGGGCGAGCCACTGGCCAACAGCGCCTACCTGCGCCGCGGCTCGGTGGTCTGGGCGGCGTCCGCGGTGCCGCAGGCGACCGCGGAGGTCGGCGACCGGCGCGGCGCCCTGCTCGGCGAGACCTGCACCGCGACCCGGCGCCCGGTGGCCTGGGACCCGTGGATGGCGCAGGAGATCCGCGACGCCTCCGGCCTGACCGCGATGGTCGCCGGGCTCGGCGGCGGGAAGTCCTTCCTGGGCGGCGGAATCGTCTACAAGACGCTGCGCTCCGGCGCGCACTGGACGCTGCTGGACCCGTCCGGCCCGCTCGCGGAGCTGTGCACGCTGCCCGAGCTGCGGCCCTACGCCCGGCCGATCAACCTGCTCAACGCCCAGCCCGGCATCCTCAACCCGTACCGGGTGGTGGCCGAACCGGACCTGGAGCACTTCGTCGACGAGGAGGATCCGGAACGCAGCTGGCGCCGCGAACGCGCGCTGGCCGCGGCCACCCGGCGCCGCCTGGTGCTCGACGTGCTGACCGGCCTGCTGCCGTACGAGGTGGCGAGGCTGCCGCAGACCCGGATCGTGCTGCTGCGCGCGGTCCGCGCCGTCGGCGGGCGGCCGGACGCCCACCCGGGCATGGTCTTCGAGGCGCTGCGCCGCGACGCGAGCGAGCACCACGAGCACGCGGTGGTGGTGGCCGACTTCCTCGACGAGATCCGGGAACGGATGTCGCTGCTGATCCCCGAGGTCAACGCCGACCCGTACTCGGAGCGGCGCGAGGACCGGCTCACGGTGCTGACCATGGCCGGCCTGACGCTGCCGAAGGACGGCGTCGGCCGGGAGCACTGGACCGACGCGGAGGCGCTCGGCGTCGAGATGCTCAACCTGGCCGCCTGGCTGACGCAGCGGTCGATCTACGAGCGGCCCAAGAACGAGCGCAAGGGCGTGTGGATCGACGAGGCGTTCTTCCTCTCCGAGGTGCCGACCGGCCGCGTGCTGATGAACCGGTTCGCCCGCGACTCCCGGAAGTGGAACGTCCGGGTCCTGCTGTCCAGCCAGATCCCGGCCGACTTCCTGCGCATCCAGGGCTTCGTGTCGCTGCTGGACTCGGTGTTCATCGGCCGGCTGGACGACGAGCAGGCGCAGGCCGACGCGCTGCGGCTGCTCAAGGTGCCGGTCGGCGCCGGGTACGAGCAGGTGGTGGCGGCGCTCGGCCGCCGGCCTGGCCCGGCCCGCAACGCCACCGAGCGCGACCGCTCGCCGCGCCAGTTCATCTTCGGCGACGGCGCCGGCGGCGTGGAGAAGATCCGCATCGACTTCTCCGGCCCCCACCTGGAGCACCTGCGCGACGCGCTGGACACCACGCCGGCCGCCGAGGACTACGCCGAGCACCGGTCCCTGGCGCCCGCCGCCGACGGGGCGAACTCCGACTCCGGCGTCCCCGCGCTGGGGTCGGGCGACGAATACCCGGACGACTACGAATCGTTCGACGAGTTCGAGCTCGAAACGGTCGGCATCGGCTACGCCGAGGACGGCAGCGAGCGCTCGACCGGCCGCCCGGGCGAGCGGGGTGGGGAAGACGCGCGGTGAACGGCCAGATCAGCGGCGCTGCGCTCGCGACCGCGCTGTTCGCGCTGGTGGTCGCGGTGCTGTTCCGCCGCCACCGGAAGCGGCGTGAGCGGCTCGCCGCGGGAGTTTCGAAGCGCCGCGCGTTCGCGCTCGTCGCCGGGCTGATCGCCATCCAGGCGCTGATCGGGGCCCCGGCCTGGGGTCAGGGCCTGGACTGCAAGGAAGCGCCGAACCCGGAGCGCCCCGGCTCGGGCATGGTCGGCGCGCTGGACCCGGGCTCACTTGGCACCGGGTATCCGGGCAGTGCCTACAACGAGGTCGGCTACGCAGGGCTGGTCTGGCACACCTACGACCTCGGCTGCGGCCCGCAGGGCGTGACGAACCCGAACGCGCTGGTCGACACGTGGCTCGGCAACGAGATGTTCAACATCGCCAAGAACCTCGTCGGCGCCACCAACGGCCTGCACTACGCGCTGCTCGACCGCGACCTGATGACCCCGCTGGACGACGTCATCGCCACCGGCACCGTCGCGCTCTACGACAGCGTGTTCACCCCGTGGTTCGGGCTGGTCGCGCTGGTGCTGGCGATAGTGCTGTTCCGCTACATCTGGTCGGGCGACCTGGCCTCCATCGGCAAGCGCGGCATGTGGGCGCTGGCCGGGCTCTGGTTCGCCTCCGCGACCTACTTGACCCCGCTGGTCTACACGCACGCGCTGGACGACGTGGTGATCAAGGGGACGTCGGCGGTGCAGGCCGGGTTCCTCCGGGAAGTCGGTGTCGATGAGCGGCATGCGCTGCCCACCCTGCTGCACGACCAGGTCGTCTACCGCAACTGGCTGCGCGGAGAATTCGGCTCGCCCGATTCGCCTCAGGCCAAGGAACTCGGCCGGGAACTGCTGCGGGCCCAGGCGTGGAGCAGGCAGGAGGCCGACGCCGGAGCCGATGAAGGCTCTCCGGAGCCGAAGAAGCAGGCGTTCAAGGACGTCGCCGGGAAGATGGGCAGCTCCTACGGCTACTTCCAGGGCGTTGACGGCAGCCGGGTCGGCGCCGGGGTGCTGGCGCTGGTGCAGGGCTTCTCCTACGCGGCGTTCCAGCTGCTGGCCAAGGCGACGATCCTGCTCGCCCAAGTGCTGTTGCGGGTGCTGATCCTGGCCGGGCCGCTGATCGGCCTGGTGGCGTTGATCTACCACCAGGTGTTGCGCACCATCGGCCGCGTCGCCGGCGCGGCATTGCTCAACGTGGTGATGATCTCCGCGCTGGCCGGGTTGCACACCCTCGTCCTGACCTGGGTTTTCGACCCGCTGCGCAACTTCTCGGCGCTGACCCAGATCCTGCTGGCCGCACTGGTGACGATCGTGTTCCTGCTGGTCGCCAAGCCCGTGCGGCGGATCGGCCAGATGGTCCAGCTGTCGGTGGGCACCGTCAGCCGCGCCGTGCCGCGCGCCCCGCAGGGCTTGTTCTCGCGATTCCGCGGGCGCCCCAAGCAGGACGAAGAGGGCGGCAACTTCTGGGACCAGGTCCGCGACATGGATCCCGACGAGGAATCCGGGACGCCGCAGCGCGGCCGCTGGCGGAGCCGGCCGGAGGCGCAGCACATGTCGGTCGCGACCGCGCAGCGGTTGGACCGCGACGCGCCGGCGGCAGTCGCGTCGGGCGCGAGCGCCGCTCTGCCCATCGGAGGCGCGGTGCGCCGACCGGGTGGTGCGGCGGCGCTGCCGGAGGCCCGGAGCACGAGCCGAGTCGTCGATACCAACCCGGTGGCGGATGCCAAATGGGATGGGATCGACGAAGATCCGGTGCTGATCCCGTCGCGCACGGCGGGCTCCCCGGTGCCCGGCCCAGCGGCGGAGCCGCCGGGACCGCGCCGAGCGGAGATGGAGGTCGTGGCCGGACGTCCGGTCTACGTGGTCTACCGGCCGTCCCGAGGCCTGGAGGTCGCAGATGGCTGAGGAATTGTCGACGGGCTCGTCTTCCGTGGCGGTGCGAGTTGCGTAGGCGGGCCGAGCGGCTTCGCCGCTTCGAAGGTGGCACCTGGCGCAAGAGGGGGAGCTGATGCCGATCCGCACGCACCGCGGGCGGGCCGCGGTATACCGCAGGTTGTGGGGCTGGCCGCTGCGCTCCCCGAAGCACCTGGTGGGCGCGGTGGTCGCGCTCGCCGCGGTGGCCACGGTCGTCGGCTACCTGCTGCCCGAGCCGGCGCCGAGCACGAACATGGCCGCCTCCCGCACCAGGGCCGCCGAGCACTCGGCGGTGGTGCCGCCGCCGACCCGGACGAAGGCGCCGCCGACGATCTCGGTGCCGCAGGCCGCCCCGACGCCCGTCGCCCCGGACCCGGCCGGGCTGGTCGTCGTGGAGCAGTGGGGCAAGGCGTGGGTGGACCACCCCGTCGGCGCCGACCGCCAGCAGTGGCTGGCCAAGCTCCGCCCGTACACCACCGACGAGTTCCTCACCGAGATGTCGTCGGTGGACCCGAGCAACGCGGGCAACGTGATCACCGGCGCGGCCAGTGCGGTCAGCTCCACCTCGGGCTCGATGGTGGTGCGGCTGCCGACCGACATCGGCGCGCTGGCGGTGACCGTGAACAAGACCCCGGCCGGTTGGCGAGTCGCCCAGTACGACAAGGAAGGCTGACATGCGGAAGCTCGTGGTTGCGGTCGTCGTGCTCGCGGGTTTCGCAGGTCTGATCGGCGTCGGCGCGGTGACCGCACTGCTGGTCGGCAGCGGCGGTCGCGGCGCCGGCTGGTCGAATTGCAGCGCCGACCTGGGGCCGTGGGGCGACGGTCAGGGGCGCGGGGAGCGGGACGCCTCGACGCTCACCGACGAGTCGGTCGGCATCGCCCAGCGCATCATCGAGATCGGCAAGCAGCGCGGCCTGCCGCCGCGGGCCTGGCAGATCGCCATCCAGGCGGGCAAGACCGAGTCGAACCTGGCGAACCTGTTCCACGGCGACCGGGACTCGCTGGGCATCTTCCAGATGCGGCCGTCCATGGGCTGGGGCACGGTGCAGCAGGTCACCGACGTGGACTACCAGATCAACAAGTTCTACGACGTGCTGCTCGAGGTGCCCGGCTGGGAGGAGATGCGGCCCGGCGAGGCCGCTCAGCGGGTGGAGCGCTCGGCGTTCCCGCTGCGCTACCACAAGTGGGAGCCGATGGCGGCGCACCTGGTGAGCGTGGAGGGCGACGTCGAGGGCATCAGCGCCTGCGACGACCTGCCCAGCGCGGGAGTGCTCGCCGATCAGGCCATCAAGTACGCCCAGACCCAGCTCGGCAAGCCGTACGTGTGGGGCGCGGCGGGGCCGAACTCCTTCGACTGCTCGGGCCTGACGCAGCAGGCGTGGAAGGCGGCCGGGGTGGAGATCCCGAAGTACTCGCAGACGCAGTACTTCCAGGGCGGCGTGCACGTGCCGCTGGCCCAGGCGCAGCCCGGTGACCTGGTGTTCTGGGGCTACGGCCGGGACCCGAAGGGCATCCACCACGTGGCGCTCTACCTGGGCGACAACGAGGTCCTGCACGCGCCGCAGCCCGGCGAATCGGTCGAGGTGACGAAGCTGTGGGACGGCGGTCAGCTGCTGCCCACGGTGGTGCGCCCGGCCACCGATCCACCGCCGGCGGCCCAGACCGCGCCGCCGTCGACCGCGCCGGTTCCGCCTGCCGACGCGCCTGCACCGCCTGCCGACACGCCGTCGACGGGCGTGCAAGCTCCTGCCGCCGGGGGTGCGCGGTAGGTAAGAATGGCGGCGGCCTGCTGACCTTCGGAAAGGGTTGACCATGTTCACACCAGACCCGATTCCGCGGCCGTCCGGTCCGCCCGCGTCGAGCACTCCGCTCGGGGACTACCTGGCCCGGCCCCTGCCCGGCGTGGACGCCGGGTACGCGGTGCTGCCGCGATCGCTGGCCGAGGCGATGCCGCTGCCGTGGCAGCACCAGATGAGCAACCTGCTGGCGGAGTTCCACCAGGCGTTCGGGCACCTGCAGTGGCCGGTGTACCGGGTGGTCCCGTCCCGCTACGAGCGGCTGGTGGACCTCGACGACGACCAGCTCGCCGAGGTCGGGTGCACCGTCGAGGTCGACGACAACGGCGAGCTGGAGTACCGGATGCGGGACGGGCGCCGCATCAACAACCCGGAGACGCACCAGGTGCTGGTGTCTTGCCTGGACCCGATCCCGCGGCAGACTCCCGGCGGCTCGCAGCCGACTCCGGCGGCGCCGCCCCCGCCGGCCTGGTGAGGTTGGGACATACCGGTCGTGTCGCCGCCTGGCGCGTGACAGGTGCGCGCCGTCGTGCGAGGCTCGATGCATGGGGCGCGGAAGTTGGTACTTCTGTTTGACGCATCGGCAGGTCGAGCCGAAGGCGGGTTGCCGGGCTGCGGAGCGCCTGGGGCCGTACCCGGACCGGGAGACCGCGGCTCGCGCGCTCGAGATAGCCGAAGAGCGGACCAAGGAGGCCGACGAGGCCGACCAGCGCTGGAACAGCGAGGACTGAGCTCGTGGCGGCGGCGGGGACCTCACCGGGTGGCACCGGAGTTGCCGCCGCCTTACCGACCGGCCGAAGTAGGCCGGATCTGGGCTCGGACTTCTCGGCGATCCGCGCCGAACTGGGGTTGCCCGTCGACTACCCGACCGCCGCGCTGGCCGAGGTGGAGCAGACCGTCGCGCAGCAGGTGCCGACCGGCGCGCGGGTGGACGCCACCGACCTCCCGCTGGTGACCGTCGATCCGCCCGGCGCGAAGGACCTCGACCAGGCGGTGCTGGTCCGGCGGCGGCACGGCGGCTACCGGATCCACTACGCGATCGCCGACGTGGCCGCGTTCGTGGTGCCCGGCGGCGCGCTGGACGTGGAGGCGCGGCGGCGCGGGCAGACGCTCTACCTGCCGGACGGCAACATCCCGCTGCACCCGACGCGGCTGTCCGAAGACGCCGCGAGCCTGCTGCCGGATCAGGTGCGAGCGGCGGTGCTGTGGACGATCGACCTGGATTCCGACGGTCTGCCGGTGCGCGTGGACGTCCGGCGGGCGCTGGTGCGGTCGGTCGCGCAGCTGGACTACGACGGGGTGCAGCGCTCGCTGCGGCTCGGCGTCCCGCATCCGTCCATCGAGCTGCTGCCGGAGGTCGGGCGGCTGCGCCGGGAGCAGGCGGTGCTGCGCGGCGCGATCGAACTCGGCCTGCCCGAGCAGCAGGTGGAATCCGACGGGGGCGGCGGGTGGCGGCTGGTGTTGCGGCCGCGGCTCGTGGTCGAGGCGTGGAACGCCGAGATCTCGCTGCTCACCGGCATGTGCGCGGCGGAGATGATGCTGTCGGCCGGGATAGGCGTGCTGCGCACGGTGCCCGATCCGGAGCCGGAAACGGTGGCCGGGCTGCGCCGGTCGGCGACCCGGCTCGGCGTGCACTGGCCGGTGGACACGCCGCCCGCGGCCGCGCTCGCCGGGCTCGACCCGATCCGCCCGGAGGCGCTGGCCGTGCACGTGGCGGCGACCCGCCTGCTTCGCGGCGCCGGCTACACCGCCTTCGGCGACGGGGCGCCGGCCAAGGCCAACCACGCGGGCATCGGAGCCTCGTACGCGCACGTCACGGCCCCGCTGCGGCGACTGGTCGACCGCTACAGCGCCGAGGTCTGCCTGGCGGTGGCATCGGACCGGGAAGTACCGGAGTGGGTGCACGAGGCGCTGGCCGGGCTGCCTTCGGCGATGGGCAGCTCCGACCGGGTGGCCGGGCAGGTGGAGCGGGCCTGCATCGCGCAGGCGCAGGCCTGGTCGCTGGCGTCGCGGGTCGGCGAGGAGTTCGCCGCGACGGTGCTGCGGGTGCCCAACGGCACGGCCGGCGAGGTGTTCGTGGCCGATCCGCCGGTCATCGCGCGGTGCAGCGGCACCGGCCTCGGCGAGGGCCAGCAGGTCCGGGTGCGGCTCGTGGAGGCCGATCCGGTGCGCCGCGACGTCGCGTTCGAAGTGGCTTGACCCACACCCCGTGGCGAATTGCTCTCCTCGGGTCGATCGTGGATTGCGCACGGTCGATGGCGACGAAAGGGGCCGAGGGTGGCTGAGGTGCGGGAGATGACGGTCGGAGTGCTGGGCGGCACCGGTGCGCAGGGCCGGGGGCTGGCGATCCGGTGGGCGAAGGCGGGCCTGAAGGTCGTGATCGGCTCGCGCAACGCCGAGCGTGCCCAGCAGGCGGCGGCCGAGATCGTCGAGATCGCGGGCGGTGACGTCTCCGGCCAGGACAACGCGGGTTGTGCGGCGGCATCGGACATCGTGCTGGCCGCGCTGCCGTGGGAGGGCCACGCGGAGACGCTGAAGTCGTTGCAGGCGGAGCTCGCCGGCAAGATCGTGATCGACTGCGTCAACCCGCTCGGCTTCGACAAGCAGGGGCCGTACGCGCTGCCGGTGCCGGAGGGCAGCGCGGCGCAGCAGGCCGAGCAGCTGCTGCCGGAGTCCCGGGTGACGGCGGCGTTCCACCACGTCTCCGCGGTGACCTTGGCCGATCTCGCGGTGACCCACGTGGACCTGGACGTCCTGGTGCTCGGCGACGACCGCGAGGCCACCGACGTGGTCCGCGAGCTGGCCGACGTGATCCCGGGCGTGCGCGGCATCTACGGCGGGCGCCTGCGCAACGCCCACCAGGTGGAGGCGCTCACGGCGAACCTGATCGCGATCAACCGCCGCTACAAGGCGCACGCGGGCCTCCGCATCACCGACGTCTGATCGGGTGACGCGCCCACGGCGCGTCACCACCATCGGCCTCGATCACCCGGAGCCGGCGCGATTCCCCCCCGGGGAGTTGCGCGGGCTCCGGGTGATCGGCGTCGTGCGGCGCGAAATTGTCCCCCGCCGCCGGGCACGGCACCCTGAGCGACGGAGGTGGTTCGTGGTGCTGCCGGACGAGGCGAGCAGTTGGAACGACGACGAGCGGGAGCGGGCGGACGCCCTGCTCGACGGGCACACCATCGTGGTCAACGTGCGCAAGGACGGCCCGCACAAGCACCTGGTGCCGTGGCTGGAGGAGCAGGGCCTGCTGACCTACGTGGGGCACGCCGGACCGCGGCACCACTGGCCGGAGTCGGAGTTCGCCAGCCCGTTCCTCAAGGAGGCGAAGATCGATCGCGAGGCGATGGTCCGGCACTACGAGCAGTGGCTGGACGAGCAGCCCAACCTGCTCGCGGAGCTCCGCGAGGGCGTGCTGAACGGCCGTGCGCTGGGCTGCTGGTGCGCGCCCAAGCCGTGCCACGCCGACGTGCTCGCCAAGCGCGCGGGCTGACCGCGCACCTTCGTGAGCGTTTTGGATCGGTATAGCAGTTTGCGGGCCTGCGTGGAGCAGGCCCGCAGCGCCGCCGACGAGCACAGCGTCGTCTGATCACATCTCGGCGCGTCGCCCGCCGTCCACCGTCCAAGCCGCGCCGGTGACGTAGGAAGCCTTGGGGGACAACAGGAATGCGGCGACCGCGGCCAGTTCCGCCGGGTCGCCGGACCGGCGCAGCGCCGCCGCCTGCTCGGCCTGCTCCTGGGCCTTCGGGTTCTGCGCGGCCAGCTCGCGGGCTCGTTCGGTCTCGAAGCGGCCGGGCAGCAGCGCGTTGACCCGGACCCCGCGCGGCCCGACCTCGTTGGCGAGGTCCTTCACGAAGCCCTGCGTCGCGGGCCGGGCGACGTTCGAGCTGGCCAGCCCGGTCAGCGGCTCCGCGCCGGAGGTGGAGGTCAGGACCACGATCGAACCGCCGTCGCCGAGTTCGGCGGCGACCTCGCGGGCGATCCGGATCGGGGCGATGGTGGCGATCTCCAGGCCGCGGCGCAGCGTGTCGTCGTCGAGCCCGCTGGGCAGCCCGGCGGGCGGGCCGCCGTGGCTGACGAACAGGCCGTCCAGCCGTCCGAACTGCTCCCGCGCGTAGTCGATCAGGCGGCGCGGAGCGGCGGGGTCGGTGAGGTCGGCGGCGAGCCCGCGAGCGCGGTCGCCGAGCGCGTCGACTGCGGCAGCGGTGTTGTCCTCGGACGAGGACGACACGACGACGTCGGCGCCCTCGTCGACGAGCGCGCGGGCGGTGGCGAAGCCGAGCCCCTTGCTGGCGCCGGTGACGAGGAAGCAGCGGCCGGAGAGATCGAGATCCATGCCCGGAACCCTAATCCGCACCGGCGGAACCCGAAATCTTCCACCATCCGGAACCGGGTTCGGCGACCCGCGGTTTCAATTGAAACTGCGCCGGAACCCGCCGGGCACGTCCACTTGCTGGGAAACCCCGGTTTCAACCGAAACCGGGGCCTCGCCGGGCCTAGGGTGGGTGCATGGCCGAAGCGCAGTTCGCGGCGGAGACCTCGACTCGGGGCGAGTGGGTGCGGCAGGCGAACCGGTTCACCGAGCGGATCACCGCGGACGGCTCGTCCCGGTGGCCGGTGGAGCCGGGCCGGTACCGGCTGGTGGTGAGCCTGGCGTGCCCGTGGGCGCACCGGTCGGTGATCGTGCGCCGCCTGCTCGGGCTGGAGGACGTGCTGTCGCTGGGGATCGTCGACCCGATCCGCGACGAGCGCGGCTGGCGCTTCACCCTCGATCCGGGGGAGAAGGACCCGGCGACCGGGATCGCCTTCCTCTCCGAGGCGTACCTGGCCGCCGATCCCCAGTTCGCCGGCCGCTACACGGTCCCCGCGGTCCTGGACGTCGCGGAGCGCGAGGTGGTCACCAACGACTACCCGCAGCTGACGCTCGACCTGTCCACGGAATGGGCCGCGCACCACCGCGAGGGCGCGCCGCAGCTGTACCCGGAGCACCTGCGCGCGGAGATCGACGAGGTCAACGCGGGGGTCTACGCCGACGTGAACAACGGCGTCTACCGCTGCGGCTTCGCCACCTCGCAGCAGGCTTACGAGCAGGCCTTCGAGCGGCTTTTCGCGCGCCTGGACCGGCTTTCCGAGCGCCTGGCGGATCGCCGCTACCTGGTCGGCGACGCGATCACCGAGGCCGACGTCCGGCTGTTCACCACGCTGGTGCGCTTCGACGCCGTCTACCACGGGCATTTCAAGTGCAACCGCCAGAAGCTCGCCGAGATGCCGGTCCTGTGGGCGTACGCCCGGGATCTGTTCCAGACGCCGGGATTCGGCGACACGGTCGACTTCGACCACATCAAGCGCCACTACTACGCGACGCACCACCAGATCAACCCGACCGGCATCGTCCCGGCGGGCCCGGACCTGTCCGGCTGGGACACGCCGCACGGCCGGGAAGCCTTGGGCGGCAAGCCCTTCGGCACCGGCACTCCGCCAGCCTAGAGCCTCAGGAGTGCAGGGGGCTGTGCGCACAGCCCCCTGCACGCGCGGATCAGAGCAAGGGCCGGAGGTGCGCGTGGGCCCAGGCGCCGAGAGCGGTGGGCGTCGTGGTGAGGATGCTGCGCTTGTCCTCGGGGACGAAGTTCTCGCGCAGCCCGGTCGACATGCCGACGATGCCCTCGACCTGTCCGCTGCTCAAACCGGCCGATCGCAGCGAGGCGCGGAACTCGTCATCGGAGATCCGCTCGGCGCGCACCTCGCGCCCCACTGCGTTGCTCAGGATTTCGGCCACCTGCTGGAACGTCAGGTCTTCGGGGCCGTGCACGGCCTGCACGCGGCGTCCCGACCAACCGTCCGAGAGCAGTCGCGCGGCCACGACATCGCCGATGTCGCGGGGATCGACCCAGGACATCGAGAAGTCCAGGGGCCACGGGGTGCGGAGCACGCCCTCGCGCAGGCCTTCGAGCTCCATGAGCAGGTTGGTGAAGAAGTACCCGCAGCGCAGGTGCAGCACGTCGGCGCCGGTGGCGTCCAGCTGTTCCTCGGTGCGGGCCAGGCCATCGATCTCGCCGGCTCCGTGGCGCTTCTCCGCGCCGACGCTGCTGAGGAACACGGTGCGGGCGATGCCGTTCTCCCGCACCGCGCGCGCCGCGTTGGCGCCCATGCGGGCGTAGCCGGCGGCCGGGTCGTCGTCCGGCGTGGGCGGGTCCACCCAGAAGAGGCGGTCAGCGCCCTTCGTCGCCCGGAGGACGAAATCGGCATCCCCCTGGTCACCCTGCACGACGTCGACCCGGTCACGCGTCGCCGCGTCGAGCTTGGCGGGTTCGCGCATCAGCAACGTCGGGCGCACGCCCGCCTGCAAGAGCAGTCGCAAGACTCGGGATCCCACGTGTCCGGTGGGTGTGGTGACGACGATCTTCTCGGGTTCATGTGCCATGCCCCGGACGCTACGGTCGGTTGTGGTCGAATCCTGGCCACAATTCCGGTTAGGTTCGAGTGCGATGACGGATCCGAGCACACGGCTGTTGGAGTTGCTCTCGCTGCTGCAAAGCGGCCGGAGCTGGCCCGGGGCTGAACTGGCCGCGAGGCTGGGCGCGTCACCGCGCACCCTGCGGCGCGACCTCGACCGCCTGCGCGAGCTCGGCTACCCGGTCTCCTCGACGCGCGGACCGGGCGGCAACTACCAGCTCGTCGCCGGTCGGGCCATGCCGCCGCTGCTGCTCACCGACGACGAGGCGGTCGCCACCGTCGTCGGCCTGCGGATCGCCGCGCTCACCCAGATGGGCGGGGCCGGCGATGCTGCCGAAGGTGCCCTGCGCAAGCTCGAACGCGTCGTGCCGACCCGGCTGCGCGCTCGGATCCAGGCGCTCACCTCGGCAACCGAGACGACCTCCCGCGCCACCCAGGCGCTGGATCTGCGAACCGTGCAGCTGCTCGCGACCGCAGCGCACATGCACCAGGACGTGCGCTTCGACTACACGAGCCGCAGCGGGGAGCACACCGAACGCCGCGTCGAGCCCTACCGCCAGGTGCTGTTCGACCGCCGCTGGTACCTGCTGGGCTGGGACCGCGACCGCGCCGACTGGCGCACCTACCGCATCGACCGGATCGGCGAGCTCGGCGTTCCGGGCACCACCTTCGCGCCCCGCGAGCTGCCCGCCGACGATCCGGTGAGCTTCGTCCAGGACAGCGCCCGGTTCCCCCGCGGGCGGCGCGGCGTGGTGCGCTTCGCGGCGCCGGTCTCGGTGGTCTCCGATCGGCTGATCGCCGAAGCCGGGTCGCTCGAAGCCATCGACGACACCAGCTGCCGCTACGTCACCAGCGTCGAGTCCTGGGAGTGGTTGTCGGTCGCCCTCGCCACGGTCGGCGTGCCCTACACGATCGAGTCCCCGCCCGAGCTCATCGGCTACTCGCGGGAGCTGGCCGATCGCATCGCCCGGGCCGCCGGCGGCTGATCCGGGGTGCGCGGCCGCCGCCGCGCACCCCGGCGCACCTCAGTGGAAGGAGTGCTCCGCGGCGGGGAAGGCGTGGCCGCGGACGTCGTCCGCGAAGCGGCTGGCGGCGTCGGCCAGGATCCCGCCCACGTCGGCGTAGCGCTTCACGAACTTCGCCGTGCGGCCGGTGTTCATGCCCGACATGTCCGTCCAGACCAACACCTGGGCGTCGCAGTCGGGCCCGGCCCCGATGCCGACCGTCGGGATGCGCAGCTGCCCGGTCACCCGCTTCGCCGCGTCCGCCGACACCATCTCCAGCACCACGGAGAACGCGCCGGCCTCCTGCACCGCGAGCGCGTCCGCGAGCAGCTCGTCGGCCTTGTCGCCGCGGCCCTGCACCCGGTAGCCGCCGAGGCCGTGCTCGCTCTGCGGCGTGAAGCCGATGTGGGCCATCACCGGGATGCCCGCCGATACCAGCGCCTCGATCTGCGGGGCGTAGCGGCGGCCGCCTTCGAGCTTGACCGCGTGCGCGCGGCCTTCCTTCATGAACCGCGTCGCGGTGGCCAGCGCCTGCTCCGGCGACGCCTGGTAGGAGCCGAACGGCAGGTCTGCCACCACCAGGGCCCGCTCCGCCGACCGGGTCACGGCGCGGACCAGCGGCAGCAGCTCGTCCACGGTCACCGGTAGCGACGACTCGTAGCCGTAGACGTTGTTGGCGGCCGAGTCGCCGACCAGCAGCACCGGGATGCCGGCCTGGTCGAAGATCCGCGCGGTGTACATGTCGTAGGAGGTGAGCATCGGCCAGGGTTCGCCGCGCTCCTTCAGCTGCTGGAGGTGGTGGATGCGCACGCGCCGCTTGGCCGGCGTGGATCCGTACGGCGCCGCCGTCTCACCCTGGTTCTGGGCAGCAGTCATCGTTGACCGTCCTTTTCCTCGAGGCCCACATCGCGGGTCCCCGGGTAGTTGCGGATGGTTGCGGGGGAAAGCGTCGCACGCGCTCAACCCCGCCGACACATCCCGAGGGCCAACATCACAGTTCAGCCGATCCAGGGCTCCGCGATGCGCGCGTAGGTGCCGTCGCGCAGCGCGAGGTTGAGCCACTGGTCCACGTACTGCTGGAACACGACGTCGCCCTTCGGCAGCAGGTACGCCTTCTCGCTGAAGGTGAACGGCTGGTCGGGGTGCACCGAGCACAGCTCCGGGTGCTGCCTGGCCTGCCACTTGGTCTCGGCGGCGTCGGTCATCATCAGGTCGGCCTTGCCGTCGAGGATCTGCTGGAAGATCGTGTTGTTGTCCGGGTGCTCGACGATGGTGGCCTGCTTGAGGTTCTGCTTGGCGAACTGCTCGTTGGTGCCGCCGGGGTTGACGACGGCGCGGACGCCGGGCTGGTCGATCTGCTGCAACGTCTGGAACCGCGCGGCGTTCTCGCAGCGGGTGATCGGCGTCTTGCCGTCGACCACGTAGGCGGTGCTGAAGAAGGCCTGCTTCGCGCGGTCCAAGGTGATCGACACGCCGCCGACGGCGATGTCGCACTGCGCGTTGAAGTCGGCGACCAGCGTCTTCCAGGTGGTGGGCACGATCGTCGCCTTGATGCCGAGCCTGCCCGCTAGGTCGTGCGCCATGTCGATGTCGATGCCGCTCCAGGCGCCCGCCGCGTCCCGGTAGGTGAACGGCCGGTAGTCCCCGGTGCTGCACACCCGCAGCTCACCGCGCTGGACGACGTCGTCCAGCCGGCTCGCCGCGGGCTTCGCCGGCTCGACCGGCGTCGCGGAGCACGCCGTGCTCAGGGCGACGACGGCCGCCGCGGCCAATCCGGAACCGAACTTCTTCCACTGCATGACGCCCGCCTTTCGATCTTCGCGGAACATGCATAACCGCTCGGACCCGGGAAGGCCAGAGCGATGAGTTCCGCGGCACCGCGAGGTCTGCACCTCCAGGAGCGGTTCGCGAGAGGAGCACACGATGGACGAGCAGTTCACCGCGACGCTGCAGAAGAGCCCGAACCGGGGCGGCTGGACCTACGTCGTCTGGCCGCGGTCGGCCGAGTACTTCGGCACCCGCGGCCTCGTGAAGGTCCGGGGCACGATCGACGGCCAGCCGTTCCGGAGCTCGTTCATGGCGCTGGGCGATGGCACGCACAAGCTTCCGGTGAAGGCCGAGGTCCGCAAGGCGATAGGGAAGGAGGCCGGCGCCGAGGTGACCGTCCGCCTGCTGGAGCGGATCGCGGACTGAGTCCGGTTCGCCCACAACCACTCCTCGGCTCGCGCGTCCCACGGACGTGACCGCAATGGAGCAGAGGGAACCGGTGGAGATCAAGTCGGCCTGGGCCTGGGCGGGGTTGGCGGCGACGGTGCTCGCATCGAGGGTCTCACTTCCGGCAATAACGGGAAAAACAACGATGCAACCAAACGGCCTTCCAGGCGTCTAAAGACCGGGAGCGCGTGGGAGCGCGGGAGGGAGGCAACTGGGGGTGCCTCCCTCCCGCCGGCCGAGCTCCTCGAGGGGATACTGCCCCGGTGACCGCCTTCTACCACGTGTGCTTCGTCGTGCCCGACGCCGAGAAGGCGATGCGCGACTTCGAGTCGTCCGCGGGCGTCGAGTGGAACGAACCGCAGGCCGCCCGGCTCGGGAACTGGGACTACCGGATCGTCTTCACCAAGGGCGGGGCGCCGTTCATCGAGCTGATCGAGGGCCCGCCGGGCAGCCCGTGGGACGCGTCCGCGGGCGCCAGGTTCGACCACCTCGGCTACTGGACGAGTTCGCTGGAGACCGGCGCGCGCCGGCTCGCCGACCAGGGCTTGCCGGAGGAGTTCTCCGGTTGCCCGTACGGCAGGGCCTTCGCGTACCACCGGATGGACTCGATCGGGGCCCGCATCGAGCTCGTCGACGCATCTCGCCAGCCGCAGTTCCTGCAGGCGTGGAACCCGGCCGGTGCACCGATGCCCGTCATCGACGAACGTCCCTGACGAGAGGAAGGCGCCCTTTGTGCCGGGCGCCTGAAACAACGCGGGCGGATGTGCCCTGGCCAGCATGAACAGTGCTGAGGAGCGCCGACGTGCCGGTACGGTTTCCGGCCCATTCGAAACCGCCCGATGCGTGCTTGTCGAACACCCTCAAGATCGCGCATAGTGGGATGGTGTCGGCTGGGGGCATGCCTCGCGGTGGCAACCTGTTGCGCCACCGCGATTTCCGGCGCCTCTGGGTCGCTCATTCGATCAGCGAGCTCGGCACGCGGGTCAATCACATCGTGCTTCCGCTCCTCGCGGTGACCGAGCTCGATGCCACCGCATTCCAGGTCTCGTGTTGACAGCGCTGGAGACGGCTGCCTTCCGGCCAGAAGGGTTGAAAGCCGGTCCCATGTGGACAGACGTTCGGCCTGATGAGTGCCCGTGAGTGCTTTTGGTTGCTATGGCGGGCAATCATTTGTGTCCCTATATTGAGTGTATGGGTGATCTCGGGGTTGGTGCAGGTCAGGGGCAGCGGCGGCCGGTTTTCGATTCCTACGCGCGGTTGTCGCGGGTGCCGGAGACGGGGGAGCTGGAGAAGATCGAGACGCAGCACGCCGACAACCGCACGGTGATTGAGCGTCTCGGTGGGGTATTGGGTGAGGAGCTGGACGACGGCTTATCGGCATGGAAGAAGGGGGTGCGGCGGCCGGATTGGGAAACGCTGCTAGAGCGGGTGCGTACCGGCGAGTCGGACGGCATCGTGGTGTGGCACACAGATCGGTTGTTTCGCCAGCCGCGTGACCTGGAAACGCTGATCGATCTGGGCGATGAAGGGTTCCTGGTCGCCTCTGCTCATGGGCAGCATGATCTGGCTAGCTCCGATGACCGGTTTATCCTGCGGATTCAGGTTGCCCAGGCCGCTAAGTCCAGTGACGACACGCAGCGGCGTACCAAGCGGAGGTTTGCGGTGTTGCGGGAGAAGGGAGTTGCGCACGTCGCCGGGCGTGCGTTCGGTTTCCCGGGTAAGGACCGCACCCAGCCGCGCGGCCACCGCCAGGAGGTTCCCGCCGACGTGGTGGAACGGGAGCGGGCCGCGTTGCGTGACGCCAGCCAGCGGGTGTTGTCGCGGGAGGTCACGCAATCGGATATCGCGCGGGAGTGGAACGCCGCCGGGTTGCTGACCGCCACCGGCAACACGTGGACCCCGGTGGCGGTGCGGGGCGTGTTGCTGCGTGCCCGTAACGCCGGTTTCGTCGAGCACGACGGGGTGATCGTCGGCCGCTCCCAGGATGAGCCGGTCATCTCCGAAGAGACCTTCGAGCGGTTGCAAGCACTGTATGCGGGCCGCCGCCGGGGCCGGGTTGCCGGAAACACCTACGTCGCGTCCGGGATCGTCGAGTGCGGTGTCTGCGGTACACCGGTGTCCGGGAAGCCGCACCAGGGCACCTACCCGGACGGGGTCAAGCGCCGCCAATACCGGTGCAACCCGTCCCGGCGTGGGTGCGGGAAGGTCGCGGCGGATGTGCGCGCGGTCGATCGTGAGTTGCGGGCGTTCGTGATCGAACGGCTTTCCGATCCCCGCCACGCGCAAGCGATCTCCGATACCCGGTCCCGTACGACGGCACGGCTGGAGGAGGTGCTTGCCGAGATTACCGAGTGCGAGGCGTTGCAGCGTGGCTTGTCGGAACGGCTGGGGCGGCGGGAACTCACCCTGGACAACTTCGACCGCGCGAACGAACCTTTGGTGAAGGACCTCGCCCGTCTGACCGCTGAGCGTGACACCCTGCGAAGCCCGGCTACGCCAAGTGGGCCGACCGAGGCCGAGGCCGCCGAGACCATCGCGGTGAAATGGGACAACGGCACGGTTGCCGACCAGCGGGGCATGCTCACCCGTGCGTTGAGTGGCGAACGGATGGTGATCGACCCAGCCCCCAAGAACGGGCGCCGCACCTTTGATCCCGCCCGGGTGCACCCCAAGAACGCAACCCAACCGGCCGCCTGAGCCTTTCATTCAGGGGTGTGATCCTGCCCGGTTCGGCGATCACCGATCCGGCGCAGGATTCCCGCCACCGCCGCCAGATCCTCACCCGTCATCGGAGGCATGGACCGCACCACAGCCCGCCAACGTGCCCGCCGACACGCCTCATCGTGATCCCCTTCCGGGGGTCGGCCGGCATCGGGGTGGCCGGTCACGCGGGACCTCCACCATCCCCCGCCCGCCCACCCGGCGCGGCGCGTGGTCCCGCCAGCAGCGTTTGTGCCTGCTGGTATTGGGCCTTCCACCGTCGTCGTTCGGCGACGGCTTGCAGGATCAGCAGGGCGCGGGAGGGCGCGTCCGGATCAGTCGGCGAGACCGGCTCCCAAGCAACGCGTGCCTTCTGCTCTGCGTCGGTGGCGACGACCGGCAGCCCCGCCGCATTGAGTACTCCGCGTACGTGCTCCTGCCGGTCCGTTTGGTGATCGGACAAGCGCTTGCCGGTCCAGGCCCGCGATACCAGCACCCGACGCCCCGCGACACCCAGGGTTTCCCGCTTGTGGGCGTTGCCTTTGCACTGCCCCGGATTCATCCGGGAATGCGCGCCCTGGGGCTGGATGCCGTGCAGCAGCCACACCGGACAGCGTGGCGAACAAGGCGTCACCGCAAGTTCGGCTAGCAGCCAGTCTGCGTGCTGCCGGTGCGCCTCGCTGGCGTCGGCGTAGGTTTCCCCGACCGACTTGGTGACGTACTTGGTCAGATACTTGATGTGCCGGTTGGCTTCCTCCGTGCCACCCAGCACACCCCGGATGTCCACCTGATTGCCGAAACGAACCACATGCGCCGGGTCATCATCCTCACCCGGTAACGCATCCTCGAAGCTGCGCAACGGTTCACGGGTGTCGGGATCACACCACGCCGAGCGTTCCGGCACCCACACCGGCACCCGCCGTCCGCCGTAGACCGGATCACCATGCTCAGGCCACCACACTTGGTGATACGTCGCCGCCGCCACCTGCTTGATCACGTCCCGCGGAATACTGCCCCGAAGCGCGATGTGCGCATGCGGAGCCAGCCGACGCTGCGACTCAATCGCGGCGAAATACTGCACCTTCCACCCGACCGCGCGCCGGAGGTTCTGAAAGAACCGGTCCATCTGCGCGGCGAAATGCACCGCATCCCGCGCGTGCCGCCGGTAGTCGTAGGCCTTCGGGTCCACCGGCGTACCCAGAAACGCCGCATCCTGCTTGTGTGTCTTGCCGCAGGCGCAGCGCTGCACCCGCCCATCACGCACGTACGCCGAGTGCACCGCCCCATAGGAATCCAGCGTGGTCGTGACCATCATCGACGGCCGGTATTTCCCCGCGTACTCCCGGCCGATCGTGCGGTTCTGCACCGGCTTGCGCGGTAGATCCGGCGCGTCCTGCCGCCGCCGCGTGGATCGCACCCGCCGAGGCTTCGTCTCGTCCTGATCCTCATCGTCCAGACCGGGCAGCTTGCCCCGCACGTCGTGATCCTCGCGCAATTGCCGATCCACATCGGCCAGATCCGCCCGGATCTCTTCCAACTCCTCCAGGTTGCCGGACGCTTTCGCTTCCAGCCCCATCCCCAACAGATCCGCGCGAAACGCCATCACCGACTGCGCACCCTCATCCGGCTCACGGGGGCCGATATCGGGCTCTTCGTTCAGGTGCCAGCCTTCGGCCAGTTGTGTTTCCCGTAGCCGCTTGTTCCGCATCGCGCATGGGCCACATACCGAGCCTCGGCGACTCCCGCACGCGATCCCGACCAACCGTGACTCCCCGGTGTCCAGGTTCGTCCGCCGTAACACCACCGGATGCCCACACACACCCTCGGCTTCCGCGACCGCCACCGCGACATCCAACCCACGCGGCCCCCGCAATCGCCGCAGCGCGGTTCCCGCCGACTCGCCGCCGTTGTCATCCACGACAGCGCCACCGTTGTCTCGTGCCACACCACCACTCACGATGCCCCCAGGCCGTAATCCGTCGTTGTAGAAGACCGGTTTCCGCGCCTGCGGACTATTCACGTTCCGGAGCGGGGGAATTCGCCATCAGGTCGAGCAGTTCGGCCACCAGAAGTGCCATGTTGTCGCGGAACTCACCGTTGTCATGCTCAGCTCGCACGATGTCGATGCGCGCCCGGGGATCGTGTAATTCGGTGCCCCCGATCACGCACGGCCCGTCGATGTCGACAGCGCGCCACACCTGCGGAAGCACGGCCGGAAGCGACGACACACGAGACCAGGGCAATTGCTCTGACGCCGCCCGCAATTCATCCGTGACGTGCAACTCCCCAACAGTCCACGCCGCCAGCCGCTCACCCAACAACCACGCCAGCCCCGCACGGAAATCCCTACCAGCCCACAGGAAACCCTCAACAAACAGCGTGACATCCGCATGGTGATCCGCCCGGCCACCGTAAATCACCGCCTGGCCGCTCGACGCGAAATGAACCAACCACAGAGCAGGCAGCAACCCCAGAACGTCGCGGTTCTTCAGCACCAACACTATCCCCCTTCTGCGCAACACGAATTCCCGAATCCACCCCAGCGGACCCGGTACAAAGAAAAATCCCCTTGATCACCACGGTAAGGCGGAATCAAGGGGAGAAGTAGTGATCAGCGGACGGCTTTCGCCGCTACTTTTTCCAGGCCAGCGAGGCGGCCGGCATGGGTGGGGAACGTGCGGGTCTGCCTGGTGAGGTACCAACCCACGAACACCTGATGGACAGGATGACGGCAGCCCGCACGTTCCCCGCTTGAGAGACGAAACCCCAGCCAGGTTCCGTCAGTTGCCGGGTGCGGCGTACTCGCGCGCGATCCGGCGGATTTCGTGATCGTCGGTGTATCCGGCACGGACCCGCAGCGGTTCCCGTACCCCTTCGGCCACCACGTAGCCCAGCCCCGGGGTGGAGCGCTTGATGCGATCCGCCCACGCGCCCAGTTGCCAAGCGCCGTCACCGAGCACCATGTCCGCCTGGCTCGGACTATCCAGCCGCAGCGCGACCCGGTACGGGAACAAGCCACGCAAGGGGTTGATGTCCTTCGTCGGTTCCTGCGCGAAACACATCACGGCATGCCCCAGCGCTCGTCCCTGCGTCAGCGCCAACCCGAGCAGCCGTTCCGCCTCGGCCCGGAGCTTCCGATCCGCCAGGTACTTCGTCACTGCCGCCAGTTCATCGACAATCAGCAGCTCTAGCGGATGCTCGATCGAGGGCGCGACTTTGCGGGTGAGGCCCCGAAGGTCCCGCTTGCGCTGTGACATGCGATCCACGAACCCGGTCAGGACTTCGATGATCTCTTCGGGTTCTTCCCGCGCGTAGTGCGCATACAGCGGTTTCCCCGGTTCGGCTTCCATGCCGCCTTTCGGGTCGATCATCGACAGCCGCACCCGGCCGCAGGCGATCGCGGGAGCAACTTGCCGAACCACACCCCACAGCAGCGACCCTTTCCCGGCCCCGGTCATCCCGGCCCCGAACACGTGCGAGCCCAGCAGCGGCACCCGCCACGGCTGCCCGGACTCACCTTCCCCAATGTGGACGTCATCCAACGGCATCGTTTCCCCAGGCAACGACGTGATCTCCGGTAGCGCAACGGGCCGCTCCAGCGGATCCCGGCGCAGAAAGTTCACGCTGACGACGCCGGGGGAGACTTCCCGGATCGAGCAGCGTTGCACCTTGCGGGCGTTCGCCAGGCTTTCGGCCGCCAGCTCGTAGTCCCGCTGGCGTTGGCCCGGCAGCATCCGCACGTGCACTTCATCCCACCACCGGCCCGAGGTCACCGACCGCAGCCGAGGCACGACCGGTTCCGCGAAGTCCTCATCGTGGAACACCAGGTGCGAGGCCCGCGCCCACCGAGGCCACCGCAGTTCATACACCCACATCCGCAGCGCACCGGCACGCAGATGCCGCCAACAACGGCGCTCGAAACTCGCTGCGTGCACCAGCCGCCACACCACACCAGCCGCCACCACACCGCCGGCCGCGATGACCAGCGACACCCAGCCCCACGCCCAGGACCAGACCGCGCCCACGATCGCCGTGAGCAGCATCGCCGGGTGCCGCAGCAACCACCCCGCCACCGCGAACGCCATCGTCACGATCGCTTCCAACATTTCGGCTACCTCGGTAGCCACGTCCATCTGCCGGTGCGCGCCACCACCCGACTCCCACGGGTTGTGTTCCGGCCCGCGCCCTCGGCCTCGTGATCCCCTTCCACGCATCACACCAACCAGCCCCCGATTGTTCGCAGAAATGACAGCGGCCCCGGCCCACCGAGTAACGACACAGAGGTGGACCGAGGCCGACCGTGAGAGGTCGTCAGCTGAGCGTCATTCCGTCGCAGACCACCCCCGTCCCGCGTCCTCCAGCACATCGGCGAACTCGCGAACCGCCGCGATCGCCCGCACCATCCGCGCCCCCAGCTCACTGTTGCTGTCGGTCAACGGCATGGCCGCCGCCGCCACTTCGTCAGCGGCATTGCCGATGTCTTGGCCGTACCGTTCGACCTCGCCCGGCTCCACCGGATCAACCATCACCGAGCACCCCCGAACTCGCCGAAGTGCCGCACCCGAGACCGCACGACGTGCAGATCACTCCACACACCCCACAGGGCAGCCCGAGCGGCCCGGTAGGACTCCTCTACCGACGGCGGAAGCGCCTCTCCACACACGTCCCAGGCCCGCGAACACAGCTGATCCAGCTCGACCACCCGGGCGAGGATCCGTTCCGTCTGCACCCCCACGTCAGCAAGTGCCCTGCGGTCGGTCACCACCCGCCACGCCTCGGCCACCGTCGCTGCCACACGCTCACCCCCGTTTCTGCCTCACCCGCAGCCGCCGTTGTTGTTGGCGCGCATGAACTCCCACACGAACGAGCCTTGCGATTCGTGAGCCGACAGGATCCGGTGACCACAACGGATGCAGACCACCACGAGCAGTTCCTCGTCCGACTCCCACACCACGATCACGAAGTGCCGCTCTGGCCCACATGACGCCGCCCTCACGCCGCCCCGGACAACGGAGGCCCCTCACTGTGTACCCGGGTGAGCACCAACCGGCGTGTCTGCGACCAGCCCGCACGCGCCGCCAACGCCACCAACAACCGCTGGCAACTCTCCGAATTCCCGCGCAACGCCGCCGAGACCTGCTCCACCAACTCCCGGATCTCCGACTCCGCCGGGTCGCTCATGCCACCCTCCCCAGGATCGCGCGCCCCTGCTCCCGGTACCGGTGGGCCAACGTCTGCGCCCGGTCCGCCAACCCGGTCTTACCCAGTGCCGTCATGCACTCGGCCACCAGGTCGAGCATCACCGCGAAGTGAAAGAACATCTCACCCCGCACCGCGCGCACCACCTCGCCGTCGTCGCTGTTTTTCAGCAGCTCCGTCAACGCCACCGTGAGTACGTGCTCGTCCGCCACGCATCCCCCTTTCTCTAGCCGATTTCGTCGATGAACCGCGCCGAACCACCCAGCGCGGAACGGTGAAACGCCCTTACCCCGACCTCGCCGTCCGGGGCCACGTGCAGCTCTTCCAACTCACCGCACCAGGTGCACTCACCCAAGGCATTCACTTCCGGGGCCGGAACCAACATCGGCTGCACCGGCTCCCGCTCCGGCCCGACCTCCGCGCCCCACCTCGTACCCCACTCGCTCGTCACCACCACACCCCCTTCCACCTAGGAAAACCAACCAAGGTGACTGTCCGATATGGATCTCACGGTTCCGAGGCCCCGCCGGCCGATGGCAGGCGGGGTCAGCCGTACCGCGGCTTCCTGCGCCTCCGGCTTCCGGACTCGCCCACCGCGCCTTTCATCCGCCGGTACAACGCTTTTCGTTCACCAGCGGTCATGCCGCCGATGACGCCAGCCACCACGGACACGTCAGTTGCCGACGAGGTTTCCCGGCCGATGGCATCCCGCAAGCACTCCACCATCACCGGGCAGCCACGGCAGACAGCGCGCGCCCGCTCCACCTTCCGCGTCCAGTCCAAGCCCTGTTTCGTTTCGGTGAAGAACATTTCGGGTTTGTCCCGGCATGCGGCCTCGTGGTGCCATTCCGGGCGCTCACCGCCGCGCCACAGCCGCCGGACGAACAGCCGCCACACCGTCGAAGGATCGAACCGTTCCCGCTCCGGGCCGTCGAGGCCGTCAGCCATCAACACGCCCCGTGCGTATCAGCATCCGCAGCCGAGACGTCAACGACGATCTCTCATCGGCGGTCAACTCCGCCGCCACCGTCTTGCCCGACGTGACCGCCGCCAGCAGTTCAGCGACCAGCCAACTCACCGACTCCGTGAGATCACGACCGCCGCCCCTGGCCTGCTCCACACTGATGAACACCTCCGGGTCACCAGCCAGAACACCCCCGAGAACGAAAAACGACCCCTCACCCGAATCCGTCACCAGCCACTCACGGGGCAACGAGCCCACCATCGACGGCCCCGGCCGTAACGCGGCGTCCTCCTCCCAACGCCGCGCCACGTCAGCTCCCCTCCGAACCCGCCGAAGAACCACCTGACGACCGGCCCGATTTCGGCCCCGGCTTCGACCCCGAAAGCGCCGACACGATCCCGCTAGCCCGGTACGCAAACGTCAGATAGCGGAACTCGCCCTGCCCACCCAAACGCGGCTGCGCCGTCAGATCCTCGAACCGCACCACACGAACATTCATCGGCATTCCCGGCACCGGCTCCGGCAACTCCGGCTGCTCCGCCGCCAGAATCTCTACCGTCACCGACTTTTCACCGTCTCGTGGCGACGACGGGTCCGAGATCGTCAGCTTCCACACCGGCAATCCCGTCACCGGATCCATCCGCTGCCGAGGCGGAAGACCCCGCGAACGATCCTGCGGCGACTGCCGCTCATTCGCGGGCTCGACCTCAGAGACGGCCAACGCTCCCTCAGGAAACGCGTTGTCAAACGACACCGGGAACCGGAAATTACGCGGCAACGCCATACAAAAATCCCCCTAACGCAAACCCGAAAAACAGGCCTAACAATTCCCCGGACCGGCTCCCCCGAGCACGTCCCCCGCAGTCGATCTTCCGGAGATGACTCCAACGTAACCCCGGAAAACCCGCCCACAAGCCAACTACCAGCACAAACAGATGTGGTTTATACCACGCCGGGCAACCCCTACCCGCGCGCGAAAATAGGCCCTAGCCTGGAAGGTTTCCAAAAAGGCGGGATCGCTAAATAGTGACTAAATGCCGCAGGAAACTACCACCAGACGAGTGACCGCTGTACTCAAACGGCCTAATCTTGCCATTTCATAGCGTAGCCGTAAAATCTGCGTACAAATTCACTCGGCGAGACCGGCGGCCTGCTATCCGGGAACTTCCCACGCTGAAAAGCCAGCCGCTACCCCCGATCGTCGGGGCGAAGCTCGCTAGCGCTCCACGGCACTTCGTCACGTGAAGCAGCCGATCCGATCGGTGTCGTCCATGCACACAAAGCCCCCGCCTGTAGCGGGGCGCTGCGCTGCTACGCCGTCAGACCTTGAGCCCTAGCCAGGCAGTGAAGTTGGCGATGCTGTCGGACTTCCGACGCTCCGCGAGCGCGATCGCTCGCGCAGTCTCATGCACCTGCGGGTGATAACGCGTCTGCTGCGGAGCCACCCGCCGAGCCTTGTCCAGCGCCTGCAGCGCCTTGGAATGCTCCCCAGACAACACCCACGCCCGAGCAACATCTTGCCAATGGTGACCCGCTCGCGTCGCAGTTACGTCGGGCGGAATCCGCAGCGCCGAGCCATCGCGCGCCGCTCGCCCAGGATCACCAATCTCAAGCGAAACGGCCGTGTCGTGAATCTCGACATTTCCAGGACCAAAGCTCGTGTCGTAGGCATCCGATTGGCGACCGATGAGTACGCCGAATTTACGCGCTTCTTTAATGTGTTCGCGAGCGCGGTCCGACTTGCCATGACGCGCACTAATGATTGCGCCACGAAGGTGCGCCGCTCCGCGAAGCGCAAGCACGCCTTCATTGTCTGTCTTGCCGTCAAGGACGTTCAGCGATCGTTCGACCAGTCGTTCGCCTGTCTCGTAAGCGGCGTACGACATCAGCAACAGCGACCGCTGCTGTGCAGCATGAGCAAGCAGGAGAGGGTCATCAGATTGCGCTGCTGCGGCCTCCATGCGATCAACTGCCTGTGTTGCCAAGGTCAACCAGCCGAACCGGTACATCATTTGCGCGGTGTTTGCATAGCCCTGCGCAAGCAGAGTAAACCCGTACTCTTTTTCAGCCTGTGTCGGAGCTACTTCGATTGCCCCGTATATCTGTCGCAACAGGATGTGCATAGAGCTGAGTGCCTGGCGGGCCCTATCAGTCCGCCTGTTCTTACGGACCGAGTTGATCGCACTTGTCAAGTCCTCGAACGATTCTGGCTCTAGAGGGCTGACGTATGTGCCTTCGGCGAACAGTGTTCGAAGTTCCGCCAGGCCAGAGATGCCGCCGTCATCTTCGAGGAGATCACGGTAAGGCTGCCCGTATAGTTCTTCGGTCTCGATGTTGAGTGCTCGCGCGACCGCAGCGACGAATGCAGGGGAAGCCGGTTCGCGACCTTGCTCCACTGCCCGAACCATGCTTGTGCTGTAGCTGGCCCGCTGGGCCAGTGCGTGTTGGTTGAGGCCCGCGACCTTGCGCGCCATCGCTACGCGTTCACCGATCGTCAAGCCTGACGCAGCGGGGGGCATGTTGGCCTCCTGACGTTGAACTACAGCAGCAACAGCGTACGTGCCCACGGCCCCCACACGACACCGCTAGCGCTCACTGTCACTTTCCTGTCACTCCACGCACACGAACCCCTCTAGCTTCGTAATCACACGAACACCGAACGTAATCGCTCTTGAGGGGAGTGCTCACGATGTGGCCGATACCTGGGGAAACGGTCTCTAGTGATCAAGCGCTATCCAGGCCCGCGGTTCAGCCGGCGGTGACCCAGCCGTGACCGCCTCACGCCGGACGTGGGTGGACTGGACGGGAGTCCGCCACTACCGCCTCGACGCCCACACGACTCGGTGCGGGCGCGTGATCTCGCTTCCCGATGCCGGTACCGCAATCACCGCCGGGAACTGCTGGCAGTGCTGGCCACCCGATCACCTCGTGTGCCCACCGAGATCCCCTGACCAGAACCTGTGAGGCCCGCGCATGCCACAGCGAACGTTCTCAGCCGACCACGCCACCACATGGCGGTGCGCCGCGAAACGCTGCCTGTTCACCGACCCGGATTCCACCGTGGTCAGGCAGCACGAGTACGACGCCCACGGCCCCGCATGGATGGCCGCCGACCAGGCCCCGCCACAGCCCGCCGCCGAGGTGGTGAGCCCGCAGTGAGCTCCCTGTCTTTCCGGACACTGACCAGCCTGAACAACATCAGCCACACCATCCAGAGCGGCGCGACCCGCGCCCTGTGCGGTGTTCCCCTCACCAGCTTGTTCCCGCAAGACCCGCAACGTCCCGCGCCAACACCGTGCTCGTTCTGCCCGGGGGAACTCGCCCACCTGCGCAGAAAGGCAGCCGCCCGATGAGCGCCAGCACCGCCACGGCCGGGCTCCCGGTTCGCACCCCCCGCAACACGGTGTTCCACAACCACGCTTCCTCTCCCGTCGACTGGTTCGCCGAGCACAGCGAGACCGGCGACGAAACCGACTACGCGGACGTGTGGATCGATCACCACCGTGTGGCGCACGAGCGCCATCCGACCCGCGACGGCATGACCCACTGCGGCACGCGGATTCTCGGCAGCGACGCCCCCACCCACGCCCGTATTTCCGCAGTGGGCTGCCACCTCTGCGCCGCCGCAAACGCCCACTCCCCGTAAGCCCCGGTGCGGGTGTCGACAGTCCGCCCCCCGACCGGCACCCGCACCGGAACCACACCCCCAAAACAACCGCCTGAGCACGGCCACTGCGGTGCAAAGCCGCCCACAAGTTCGGTCCGGTGCTGCCGCCGCCGATCCCCTTCGAAGCACCGGGCCGCGCCTGGCCAAGGCACGACAACCCCGTACCGCTGCCTTGGCCAGGCACCCAAACATCACCAACCGTCCACAGTGAACACCCAGAAGGAGAATTCAGTGACCATTGCTGAACAGGCACAGCAACTGCAAGCCCTAGCCGACGAAGTGCCCGTTGGCCAAGCCGAAGCGATCAGGGGACAGCTCGAATCCATGGCACAGCAGGTCACTGGCATCCTCGGGGAAACCGCCAGCGCCCAAGAGCTCCACGGCCACATCGGAGCCGTCTCCAACGAAGTCGGCACCGTCACTGCTGGGCTCGAACACCTGCGACAGATGGTCATCGACAAGGCCGCATACCACCAACAGTAATGAATGACCAAACAATCAGCGGTCAGGCGGAAAACCTCCGTCTGGCCGCTGACGCCATACCACTGACCGACGCCAACTCGCTCTGCGACGCCATCGAAACCCTCCGGGACCAGCTCGCCGAAATCCTCGGCACAGACAACGAAATCGTCAGCCAGGCACACCACTTGGCAGAAACCGCAGCCAATATCGTGCGCACGCTCGCGAGTCTCCGCAGCAAGATCCAAGACGTGGGCGGGCAACACCACGGAAACGCAGGAACTCACCAACCCGCGAGCACTCCCAACCCTACGACCCGCCCGCAAACACCTGAAAAACCCTACGACCGCATACCAAAACCGCAGATATCCAAACCGAGCCCACTGCCAACAGGAGTCACCGACGACCCCGAAACATGGCCCGGCAGAATCGAAGACAACGGAACCACCGACGAACAGCGATTCAGTCCCGACGAAGCCTCTGTCGCTAAACGGCTCGCCCAGATGGGGCGCAACATTGTGCGAAGGTTGCCAACCAGTGATCGCCGTACAGCTGACGCTACCGTGAACGGTCATGCAGTAGAGTTCAAGACACTACAACAAAAAGACGGTAATATACCGACGCATAAAACTGTAAAGAAAATGCTTCGTAATTCACAGAAAAACGGAGGGCAAAGTTCCGACGTTATCGTCGACGCAAGACGAACAGACCTAACGTCAGATGACGCAGTCAATGGTTTGAAGGCTTTCGTAAACGCCCCTGGAAACGAGAACAAGCTCACCCAGGTAAGGATCTGGGGAAAGACTTTCGACTTCAACTGGAAACGAGAAAGCTGATGCCCAGCTACTTTGAAGTATTCTTTGGCAGTAGCAGCCAGGGATCCATAGTTGACACTATCGAGCACATTATTGGACTTAAGCTCGACCCAACCGAGGAAGAGTATGCAGACTTCATCGGGGTACGCGATTCCGGTACCGAACATTTCGTCTCCTTCGAGCTACTGCTTAACCACAGGCTTGACTACGAGGCTGACGAAGACACCGGGATCCCTTTCAATCAGATGCCCAGCAGTCTGACCGTTCGAGGACCGCGAGGCGACGAAGAAGAACACAAGCAGATCACACAAGACGTCTTCCTTAAGTTGAAGAACGGAGGATGCAAACCGATCTATTTCGTCTACGACGTCGACCAGGTAATCCAATTCTGGGATCCGGACAAAAAAGGCGACCCCGAGGTTATGGAATTCTGGGAGCCTGACCAGGAAGACGATCACGACACGGACGCCTGACCCGCTATAGCGCTTCGCCCTGCTTCGGCTCGACTTGCGCCCGGAGCAGGGCTTCACGTAAGCCGTCATGACCAGCATGGCCGCACAAGCGTTGCGCGTGAAGCCAACGTGGGTGTCTGGTGAACGTTAGTGAACGTGAGTTGTTACCGAAATTCTCTCTAATCAAAATCAGAGGTAATGGTGGAGAAGCTAACGCCGGGCGAGTGGATATCTGGGGAACGGCGGGTACAGCTTAGCGCCGAGGTGGCGCAAGAGTACCTAAGCGGCGAAACAGTCACAGACATAGCACAGCGGCTCGGACGTCCGAATACTTTCGTTTACACGCTCTTGCTGGAGAGCCGTACGCCACTTCGCGGCTCCGGAGTCCGCACGACACCCAAACTTACCTAGCGACACGAATCAGTAACGTGTTGCCGAATTTTACTAGGATCAACCGGCAACCCATGGCCAAACCGAAAACTCTGCCGCCTCACGGCACCTACAGCAGATATCAAGCCCACAAGTGCAGATGCACCCAATGCAGAGAGGAACACACCAGATACAGGAGGGAGACAAGACAACGAAAATCACAGATGAAAGTCCCAGACGGCAAACACGGGACCATCTACACCTACAACGAATACGGCTGTAGGTGCGAGCAATGCCGCGAAGCCAAAACGAGCTACAGCAAGAAATGGGCTTCCCAGCCGGTGCGCCAACACGGCACCAAATCCTCCTACAGCGATCGAGGCTGCCGCTGCGACCAATGCAGAAAAGCAGCCACCGACTACCAGCGACAACGCCGCGAACGACTCAACACCGCACGACGCGACACCCAGCAGCCAGCCACCCCGAGAGATCACGACAGCACGACTTAACGCGACTTAACGCGATGTATTGCCGAATTTCTCTCTACTAGATCAAGGGGCGCCGCCAAGGCGGCGCCCGCCGGGGATCCGCGCGGGCTGCGCCTGCGGCCTGGCGGCCGACCGCGCCCGCGCACCCCGGCAGCCCCTTTGGAAGGACGCCCACTCGGGAAGTTAGGTTAAGTCGTTAGATGACTCGGAAGGAACCTCGGGCAACCGCGTTGACGTCTCCTGCGCAAGATTTCCATCACGAAGGCTCCATTCGTTAACCCTCGCTCGGGTGTGCTGGGTGTCGGGGTGGTCATCACCAAGGACCCGACGGCGGATCTTGAGCACCGCCCTAAGCTCGCGTTCGGCCTCCTCCAACTCACCCCGTTTGTTCAACACACTTGCGAGATTGGCCCGCGCTGCCAGCGTGTCGGGGTGGTCATCACCAAGGACCCGACGGCGGATCTTGAGCACCGCCCTAAGCTCGCGTTCGGCCTCCTCCAACTCACCCCGTTTGTTCAACA
>NZ_JBFAIN010000036.1:66551-82655 GCF_040654735.1 Saccharopolyspora sp. NPDC050642
AACACACTTGCGAGATTGGCCCGCGCTGCCAGCGTGTCGGGGTGGTCATCACCAAGGACCCGACGATGGATCTTGAGCACCGCCCTGAACTCGCGTTCAGCTTCCTCCAACTCACCCTGGAGTGCCAAAACGATCGCGAGGTTATTCCACGCCGCCAAGGTGTCTGGGTGCTCATCGTCCAGAATGCGGCGACGGATCTTCAGCACCTCCCTGAACTCGCGTTCAGCCTCCTCCAACTCACCCCGAGTCCGTAGAAGGTCCCCGAGGCCATTTCGCGAATTCAAGGTTTCGGCATGCTCGTCACCGAGGGCACGGCGGTACGCCTTCACCAGAGCGCGGTACTCGACTTCCGCCTCATCCAGCTCACCCCTGCTCACCAACACGGCTGCAACGACACGCCATGCCGAAAGGGTATCGAGGTGATCTGCGCCTAGGGCGCGGCGGCATGCCTTCAGCGCTGCGCGGGCTTCGTCCTCCGCCTCTACCAACTCACCCCTCTTCAATAGAACGCCCGTTAAGATTACCCATGCACGGAAGGTTTGGAGGTGATCTGCGCCTAGTGTGCGGCGGCATGCCTTCAGCGCTGCGCGGGCTTCGTCCTCCGCCTCTACCAACTCACCCCGTGCCAACAGCACAGTGAGGAGGCCGAGCCAGGCTTGGAGAGTAAACCCATCTTCCTCGCCAAGGACCCGACGAGAGACCTTCAGTACCCCGCGAAGCTCTCGCTCCGCTCCCTCTAGCTCGCCTTGGTAATGCAGTACCGCCCCCAGGTTGTACCGAACGACCAGAGTGTCAGGATGATCGAAAGACCACGTTGAATGCTGTTCGCCCAAAAGCGCCCGGAGCAGCGTCTCCGCGTTGGCGGGTTCGCCGCGCTCCCACAAAGCCAGAGCTACAGCAACCTTGTCCACGATGCCGCTGTTGGATTGGGCTTCTGACGTTCTGACACTGGGACGGTGGGATCGCCAGCTCATCAAGCCCACCAACACTGTCAGAGTCCCGACTCCCACCCACGGCCACACCGATGCTGGCTGATTCGTGGCGACGTTGATCAGTATCGCCACTCCTGAGGACAGCGTCGCCGCTACTAGCGCATCAGCCACCGGTCGCAGCCGACGAACAATGTCGCGCGCCCCCATAACACTCCCCATATCGACGCGGCCCACTGTAACTGAGCAGATCACCAGTATGGAGACGACGCTGAAACCTGGGGCGCTCGCCGCCCCCAGACCCCCGGCAGGTCTCCGGGAAGAGGTGGAGCGCCAGCGCTGCGGTTCGCTCGGTGTTTGCCCTCTTCCCGTCGACCTCCACAAGGGCTATCAGACAGCGTCAAGGGGCAGACCCCGCCAACCCTCACGGAAGGCCATAGGGTGCCCCTTGACACTGTCTGATCGGGCTCCGCCAGGTCGACGGGAAGAGGACACAGCCCCTCCCTAGTAGGTGGAGACAGCCAGCCCCGCCAGCCGACACGGCGCAAAACCCGAGGGTAACGATAGGGCCACAAATGGCGATTCGCTATGGCGGCCCAAAGTACTCACGCCTCCCGACCAGGCCGGACGTTGATCCCGGGTGTTCGCCCGGTGTTCGGCGGTGGGTGGGCAGCGGATCTCGGCATGGTCATCTTCCCGTTCCAGGCTGGGTCGCCACCCATCCCGAGGAGCCCGTCATGCGAATCGCCCGTGCCGGCGTGATCGCCGCTTCGCTGGCCGTCTGCGCCGGTCTGCTGGTGTCCGCCGCGAACGCCGCCGGCCCGTCGGGGCGCGAAGACCTGCCGATGAACCAGATCCAGGTGATCGGCACGCACAACAGCTACCACCGCGAACTCTCCCGCCCCGAACAGCTCCACCAGTCCGCGTCCGACAACCTCTGGTACTCGCACGCGTCGCTGCCGGTGCAGTTCGAACGCCAGTCGGTGCGGCACATCGAGCTCGACCTGATGCCCGACAGCGACCGGGGCGGGCTCTACACCCATCCGCTCATCCGCGGCGACGCCGGGCTGGGGCCGCTCACCGACCCCGACCTGGCCAAGCCGGGGATCAAGGTCATGCACTGGGCCGACCACGACTACGCCACGTCCTGCTCGGCGCTGGTCAAGTGCCTGCGCCAGGCCCGCGACTGGTCCGACGCGCACCCCGGGCACGCCCCGATCCCGGTCCTGCTGGAGCTCAAGCAGACCGACCCGGCGATGGAGCAGCGCGGCGGCCCGGATTCCCCGCCGTGGGACGCCAAGCGGTTCGCCGACCTGGACGCGGAGATCCGCTCGGTGATCCCGGCCGACCAGATGATCACCCCGGACGACGTCCGGAAGCCGGGCCTCACGCTGGAGCAGTCGGTGCTGAGCTTCGGCTGGCCGAAGCTCGCCGAAGCCCGCGGCAAGTTCGTCTTCCTGATGGACAACAGCGATGCTCGGCAGCAGGCGCCGTACCTGGAGAACCGGCCAAACCTCGAAGGCCGCGTGCTGTTCACCAACTCCGCGCCCGGCCGGCCGGACGCGGCGTTCATCTCGCAGAACGACCCGACCGGCGCGAACGGCGCGCGGATCCGGGACCTGGTGAAGCGCGGGTACCTGGTGCGCACCCGCTCGGACGTGCCGCTGGCCGAAGCCACCACCGGCGACACCGCCCGCCTGGAAGCGGCGCTGGCCAGCGGAGCGCAGATCGTCAGCACGGACTTCCCGGCACCGGGCCTGGCCGCCCGCTACGGCTCCGACTACGTCGCCGAACTCGGCACCCCGGCGCGCTGCAACCCGGTGAACGCGCCCCGATCCTGCCGCTCCGACCAGCTGGAACGGTGACCCAACGCTCGTGAGCGTTCACTCCGGCAAGAACCGGAACGAACGCTCACGAGCCCCGCATCGCGCGATAGGCGGGCCGGAGCGCGTCGGTCGCATCCGTCCCGCCGATCTGCACCGGCAGCGGGTCGAGCTCGTCGAGCAGCGCGTCCGGTGCGGTCGGCTCAGTGCCGGGAGTCGCGGGCGCCGCCGGCGATTCCGGTGCGCTCCAGAAGGTTTCCGGGCGTTCCGACAGCGCCGCCGCCTCGTCGGGCTCCTCCGCCGCCGGACCCGACACGCTGCCGCGCAGCGCTCGCAGCCGGTCCAGCAGCTCCTCGCGCCCCCGGCCGCGCCAGGCGAGGATCTGGAACGGGTCCTCGTCGAACGACTCGGCCACCAGGTAGCAGGCCGCCGCCAGGTGCTTGCACGGGATTTCCCAGTCCGGGCAGGAACAATCCATCGTCAGTTCCCGCATCGTCGTAGGGAACAGCTGCAGCCCGAGCTCGTCGAAGACCCGCTCGACGTCCGTCGGCATCTCCCCGGCTAGCAGCTTCGCCGCGTACAGCGCCTGCCCGGCCAGCGCCCGCTCGATCCGCTCCCACTCGTCCGCGGTGAACGCCTTGATCGCGATCCGCGCCCGGTAGGGCTCCGGTCGGGAACCCTGCACCAGCGCGACCACCAGGCTGGTCGACAGCGTCAGGCTCAGCACCTGCCCGGCGCGCGCGTACCGCTTGCCGCGCTGCAGCCGGCCGCCCATGCCGAAGGACTCCAGCACCTCGATGAACCGCCGCGACCACCAGGTCTGCGCGATCTCGCCGCGCTTGCTGCGCGCCTTGATGCCGCCCTCGACGCGGATCGGCTTCGCGGCGGGCGGGAACCGGTGCCACTCATTCACCGACGGCCTCCGCCTCCAGCGCGACGAGGTCGCGCAGCTCGCGGGTGGACAGCTCGGTCAGCCAGTTCTCGCCGGAGCCGACGACCAGCTGCGCCAACGCCTTCTTGTCCTCGATCATCCGGTCGATCTTCTCCTCCAGGGTGCCGATGCAGGTCAGCTTGCGGACCTGCACGTCCCGGCGCTGGCCGATGCGGAACGCCCGGTCGGTGGCCTGGTCCTCAACGGCCGGGTTCCACCACCGGTCCAGGTGGATGACGTGGTTGGCGGCGGTGAGCGTCAGCCCGGTGCCGCCGGCCTTCAGCGACAGCAGGAAGATCGACGGCCCGTCGGCCTCCTGGAACCGCCGGACCATCTCGTCGCGGGCCTTCTTCGGCGTGCCGCCGTGCAGGAACAGCACCTCGGTGTCGAACCGCGCCGACAGGTGCGGCACCAGCATCCCGCCGAACCCGGCGAACTGCGTGAAGCACAGCGCCTTGTCGCCGTCGGCCAGCACGGATTCGAGGATTTCCTCCAGCCGCAACAACTTCCCCGACCGGCCGGGCAGCGGCGAGCCGTCGCCGAGCAGCTGCGCCGGGTGGTTGCACACCTGCTTGAGCTTGGACATCGTCGCCAGCACCAGCCCGCGGCGCTCTATGCCAACGCTGTCGTCGATGCGCGCCAGCATGTCGTCGACCACCGCCTGGTACAGCGACGCCTGCTCGGCGGTGAGGTTGCACAGCTGCTTCATCTCGATCTTGTCCGGCAGGTCGTCGATGATCGCCGGGTCGGTCTTCAGCCGCCGCAGCACGAAAGGCCCGGTGATGCGGCGCAACCGGGCCGCGGCGTCGGTGTCGCCGTCGCGTTCCACCGGCACCGCGAACCGGGCCCGGAACGTGCTCAGCGAGCCCAGCACGCCGGGATTCGCGAAGTCCATGATGGACCAGAGCTCGGCGAGCCGGTTCTCCACCGGCGTGCCGGTCAGCGCGATCCGCTGCCGGGCCGACAGGCCGCGCACCGCCTTGGCCTGCCGGGAGGCGCTGTTCTTGATGTTCTGCGCCTCGTCGAGCACCACCCGCTCCCAGCGGATCTCCCGCAGCACGGCCGAATCCCGCGCGGCCAGCGGATACGTCGTGATGACGAGGTCTTGCCCGCCGGCCTCCTCCATCAGGTCCTCGCCGCCGAGCCGCCCGCCGCCGTGGTGGACGTGCACCTTCAGCGCCGGCGCGAACCTGGCCGCCTCCCGCTGCCAGTTGCCGACCACCGACATGGGGCAGACCAGCAGCGTCGGGCCGCGCGAGCCTTCCGCGCGCGCCAGCGCTTCCAGCGCCAGCAGCTGCACGGTCTTGCCGAGGCCCATGTCGTCGGCGAGGCAGGCGCCCAGGCCCAGCCGGTCCAGGAACGCCAGCCAGGCCAGGCCGCGGCGCTGGTATGGGCGCAGCGTCGCGGTGAAACCCGCTGGTGGCTCAACGGGTTCCAGGTACTGCTCGGCCTGCCCGGACAGCAGGTCCCCGAGCCACCCGTGCCCGCTCACCTCGACCACCGGCATCGGCAGGTCGCCGTCCTCGGAATGCATCCCGGCCTGCAGCAGCACCTCGCCCGCGGTCATCCGACCGGTGCCGGAACGCTGCAGGAACGCCAGCCCGGCGGCCAGCCGCTTGCGGTCGACCTGGACCCACCTGCCGCGCACCCGCACCAGCGGGACCTTCGCGGCGGCCAGCTCCGCCAGCTCGGATTCGGTCAGCCGCTCGTTGCCCAGCGCGAGGTCCCAGCGGTAGTCGACGACGGCGTCCATGCCGAGCCCGGACTCCTTCGACACGGTCCCGGCGGTGCCGGAACTGGTCGCGGTCAGCTTCAGCCCGAGCTGCTGCGTGCGGCCCCACCAGGACGGCAGGAGCACGCCGAAACCGGCCTGGTCCAGCAGCGCCGCGCTGGTGAGGAACTCGTACGCCCCGTCGGCGTCCAGGAACAACTCGGTGGGGTGCGGGACGACCAGCGCCGCGTCGAGCCCGGGGAAGACCCGGCTCGCCTTGCCGAGGTCGGCGAGCAGCAACTCCTGCGGCTGCGCGACCCACCGCTGCAGGACCCGGCTTTCCTCCCGCCACACCTCGTTCGCGGACACCAGGACGCTCGGGTCGTCGACGGCCTGGAGCAGGAACTCCAGCCGCCACTGGTCGTCGTCCTCCGGGGCGTGCAACCGGAAGCAGGTCCGCACCGGGCTTTCCCGGGCACCGCTGGCGCGCCAGGTCTCCAGCCGGCGGGCGAGCTTCCGCACCTGCGCGGGATCGCCGTCGAACCGCGGCTCGTGGGCCAGCGCGTTCAGCCACGCCGCGGCGACGGTCCGGCCGCCGGGCATCCCGACGTCGGCGACCCGGGCGCGGGCGATGCCGTCGACCAGCGAATCGAGAGCCGTGCGCAGGACGTCCGCAGGTGGATCGCCGCGCTCGCAGCGGAAGGCCTGCGGCATGGAATCCCGCAGCGCCACGAACCGCGCCGAATCCGTGCCGGACAACGCGGCACGCCAGCGCGCTGCGGGCCGCTCGGCCTCGAAGACCAGCGCGGGCAGCACCCGACCCTGCGACACCACCTGCTCGGCGAATCCGGCGACGCTGTGCAGGAAATGCGCGGACGCGCCCAACCGGGAGCCAGGCACACCTTCATCGAGCAGCGCGAGCACGGCCGCGGGGCTGCACGACACGGCAGGAACCAGCCATTCCCGCAGCCGCAGCTTGCCGCGCGGCGTCGGCCCGGCCGTCAGCGGATCCCGCACCAGCTCGGGAGATGCGACCGGAGCGGAGGCGTAGGAGGGCAGCTGGAGGCGGACGGAGTCGACCTTGAGCTGATCACCGGGCAGCGCGTCCCGAAGCGCCTCGCCGGGCACGGCGAAGGGGTGTGCCACGGTGCCGCTCGGCGCGCGCCCGGCCACCCGCGCCGGCAGCCCGGAATCCTCCGCCCACAGCACCAGGCGTCCGTCCACAGTGCACAATCCGTGCACGGCCCACACGGCCGAACCTCCTTCGGTGGTCGCGAAACGTCACCCGACCACGCCCGCGGTTCCGATTGAAACCGCGGATGATCCCCCCGGTGTCCGCAGTTTCAATTGAAACTGCGGACACCGGGGACCGTCACGGCGCGATCTCCCGCCAGCGGTTGGTCAGCGGCAGCCGCCGGTCCCGGCCGAACGCCTTGAACGTGATCTTGGTGCCCGGCGGGTACTGCCGGCGCTTGTACTCCGCCCGGTCCACCATCTGCAGCACCCGCTCGACCAGCTCGGCGTCGAACCCGTCCGCGATCAGGTCCGCGTAACCGCGGTCGCCCTCCACGTAGCCGTCCAGCACCACGTCCAGCACGTCGTACTCCGGCAGCGAATCCTGGTCCACCTGGTCCGGCCGCAGCTCCGCCGACGGCGCCTTGGTGATCGAGTTCTCCGGGATCGGCGGCACCTCGCCGCGCTTCTCCGCATCGGCGTTGCGCCACTTCGCCAGCTTCCACACCAGCGTCTTCGGCACGTCCTTGATCGGCGCGAACGCGCCCACCGCGTCGCCGTAGATCGTCGAGTAACCCACCGCCAGCTCGGTCTTGTTCCCGGTGGCCAGCACCAGGTGCCCGCGCTGGTTCGACAGCGCCATCAGCAGCACGCCCCGGGCGCGCGCCTGCACGTTCTCCTCGGCGAGCCCGGTCAGCTCCAGCTGCCGCACGTACACGTCGACCATGTCGGCGATCGGGTGCACCTCGAAGTGGCAGCCGATCCGCTTCGCCAGCTCGGCGGCGTCCGACCGCGAGTGCTCCGACGAGTAGTTCGACGGCATCGACACCCCGTGCACGGCGTCCGCGCCGAGCGCATCGGCGGCCAGCGCGGCGACCACCGCGGAGTCGATCCCGCCGGAGAAGCCGAAGGTCACCGACCGGAACCCGTTCTTGTGCACGTAGTCGCGCAGCCCGGTGACCAGCGCCGACCACACCTCGGCCACGTCGTCGAGCCGCTCGGCGGGCGGCAGCGCGGGCACCGGCTCGTAGTGCGGCAGCGGCTCCGGCTGCAGCACGATCCGCTGGACGTCGAAGGCGGGCATCCGCATCGGGCCCGGCTCGGCGGGCACGGTGGTCGAGGTGTGCCCGCCCGCGGTCAGCTCCAGGTCCAGCAGCGTGAGGTGCTCGGCGAACTGCGGCGCCCGCGCGAGGATCTCGCCGTCCGGCGTGGCGACCATGGAATCGCCGTCGAACACCAGCTCGTCCTGCGCGCCGACCAGGTTCACGTACGCCATCGGCGCGCCGGCCTCGGCGGCCCGCCGGATGACCAGCGGGGTGCGCACGTCGTCCTTGGCGCGCTCGTACGGCGAACCGTTGATGCACACCACGAGGTCCACGCCGACCTTGCCCAGCGCGGCCACCGGCCCGCCGTTCTGCCAGATGTCCTCGCAGATGACCACGCCGACGTCCAGGCCGTGCAGCCGCACGATCGGCAGGTCGAAGCCGGGCGCGAAGTAGCGGGCCTCGTCGAACACGCCGTAGTTCGGCAGGTGGTGCTTGTGGTAGGTCGTGACGACCTCGCCGCCGTAGAGCAGCGACGCCGAGTTGCGCGGCCCTTCGTCGTCGCGACCGAGGTGCCCGACGACGACCAGCGCGTCACCGCAGCCGGCGTCCTGCAAGCGCCGGGCCAGCACCTCCAGCTCGGAGAGGTTCGCGGCGGCGAAGGACTTGCGCAGCGCGAGATCCTCGACCGGATAGCCGGAGAGCACCATCTCGGGGAAGGCCACGAGGTGGGCGCCGTCCTGCACGGCGCGGCGGGTCCAGTCCAAGACCATCGAACTGTTGCCGGCGATGTCGCCGACGCATGCGTTGACCTGTGCGAGTGCGATGCGCAGCTGGGGCATGCACCCATCTTCGCGCACGCCGTACGCCTGCGTCGTGCTGCCCGGTGTGAGCCGCGCCGCGCGATGCGTGTCACGATTCGTGAGTGAACCGCCTACTGACCGTGCTGTCCGTGGTGGCCCTGCTGGGCGCGGCCGCGTGCAGCCCGCCCACGCGAGATACAGCACCGCTGCAGCCGCACACCGAGCGCAAGGGCCCGGCCGGACCGGTGCCGGCGGGCCTGGAGCGGTACTACGGGCAGACATTGTCATGGGGGCCCTGCGCCCCGTACGCGACGTCCGACAGCGACCGGACCGCCTTCGACGACACCGGCCTGGAGTGCGCGCGGCTGGAAGTCCCGATGAACTACGCCGAACCCCAGGGGCAGGCGATCACGCTCGGCATCCTGCGCAAGCCGGGCACCGACCCGGGGCACCGGATCGGCTCGCTGCTGCTGAACCCGGGCGGCCCGGGTGCGTCCGGGATGAGCGCGGCCGCGAGCGTCGCCTCGTCGGTCGAGCAGACCGACCTGGGCGAGCGGTTCGACCTGATCGGGTTCGACCCGCGCGGCATCGGCGCCTCCGAGCCGGCGGTGAACTGCCTGACCGGCCCGGAGCGCGACGCCGAGCGGCTCGACTCCGACGCGGACACCTCGCCCGCCGGGATCGCCGCGACCGAGCAGGAGGAGCGCGACTACGCGGGCAAGTGCGCGGAGCGCACCGGCACCAAGATGCTGGCCAACGTCGGCAGCCGCGAGGTCGCCAAGGACATGGACGTGCTGCGTTCGGTGCTCGGCGACGAGAAGCTGACCTATCTCGGCTACTCCTACGGCACCCAGATCGGCGCGGAGTACGCGGAGACCTTCCCCGGCAACGTGCGGGCGATGGTGCTCGACGGCGCGATCGACCCCGGGCAGTCCACGGTCGACCAGCTGGTCGCCCAGGGCGCCGGTTTCCAGCGCGCCTTCAACGACTTCGCCGCCTGGTGCGCCAAGCGCCAGCGGTGCTCCCTGGGCGCCGACCCGGCGCAGGCCGTCGCGGTGTTCCAGCAGCTCACCCGCCCGCTGGTGGAACACCCGACCCCGGCCGGTGACGGCCGCGAGCTGTCCTACAAGGACGCCACCATGGCGGCGATCCAGGCGCTGTACGCGCCGAGCCTCTGGGACCAGCTGGACAACGGGCTCAACGAGCTCCGGCAGGGCAGCGGCCGGCGGCTGCTGGCCCTCGCGGACAACTACTTCAGCCGCGAGAGCAACGGGCAGTACACCAACACCACCGACGCGTTCGACGCCGTGCACTGCGTCGACGACCAGCGCGTCGAGGACCCGGCGATCCTTCGCGAGGCGGACCGCCGCTACCGCGAGGTGGCGCCGTTCCTGGACAACGGGAACCCGCCCAGCGCGGCGCGCGACAAGTGCGCGTTCTGGCCGGTCCCGGTCACCGGCGAGGCCACCGAGCCGGAGGTGGGGGCGCTGCCGCCGACGCTGGTCATCTCCACGACCGGCGACCCCGCCACGCCCTACCAGGCCGGGGTGAAGCTGGCGGAAGCCCTGCACGGCCGCCTGCTGACCTTCGAGGGCACCCAGCACACGGTCTTCATGCAGGGCGTCACCTGCGTCGACGACGCGACCACGAAGTACCTGGTCGACCTGACCCTCCCGGCCGAAGGAACCCGCTGCACCTCGAACGGATGACCTCGGCGGCGAAGGGCATCTCCGGGCGGCGAAGTCGCCACGGGATGCCCTTCGCCGCACCGGACCGCGGCCGGCCGGAAGCGGGTAGCGCCGCGTTCATGGACCAGTTACGCAATTCGCAGTCGGAACTCTTAGGCTGCGTGCATGAACCGCCAGCAGGAGTTCGTGCTCCGCACCTTGGAGGAACGTGACATCCGCTTCGTGCGGCTGTGGTTCACCGACGTCCTGGGCATGCTCAAGTCGGTGGCGATCTCGCCCGCCGAGCTAGAGGGTGCCTTCGCCGAGGGCATCGGGTTCGACGGCTCGGCCATCGAGGGCTTCGCCCGGGTCTACGAATCGGACATGGTCGCCAAGCCGGACCCCACCACCTTCCAGGTGCTGCCGTGGGAGACCCCGGACGGCGAGCACTACTCGGCGCGAATGTTCTGCGACATCCACATGCCCGACGGCTCGCCCTGCTGGGCCGACCCGCGGCACGTGCTGCGCCGCACCCTGGCCAAGGCCACCGAGTCCGGCTTCACCTGCTACGTGCACCCGGAGATCGAGTTCTTCCTGCTGAAGAACCTGCCGGACGACGGCACCGAACCGGTGCCCGCCGACTCCGGCGGCTACTTCGACCAGTCCAGCCACGACGCCGCCCCGCACTTCCGGCGCAACGCCATCGAGACCCTGGAGGCGATGGGGATCTCGGTGGAGTTCAGCCACCACGAGGGCGCGCCCGGCCAGCAGGAGATCGACCTGCGCTACGCCGACGCGCTGACCATGGCCGACAACGTGATGACGTTCCGGTACGTGGTCAAGGAGGTCGCGATCACCCAGGGCGTGCGCGCCTCGTTCATGCCGAAGCCCTTCAGCGGGCAGCCCGGCTCGGGCATGCACACCCACTTCAGCCTGTTCGAGGGCGACCAGAACGCCTTCTACCACCCGGAGAACCCGTTCGAGCTGTCCGACATCGGCCGGGCGTTCGTGGCCGGGATCCTGCACCACGCCCGCGAGATCAGCGCCGTGACCAACCAGTGGGTGAACTCCTACAAGCGGCTGGTCGTCGGCGGCGAGGCGCCGACCGCGGTCTGCTGGGGCCACGCGAACCGGTCCGCGCTGGTCCGGGTGCCGATGTACTCGCCGGGCAAGGCGTCCTCGCGCCGCGTCGAGGTCCGCAACCTGGACTCGGCCTGCAATCCGTACCTGGCCTACGCGGTGATCCTCGCGGCCGGGCTGCGCGGCGTGCAGAAGGGCTACGAGCTGCCGCCCGCCACCGAGGACGACGTGTGGGGCCTGACCGAACGGGAGCGGAAGGCGGCGGGCTACGCGAACCTGCCGCAGAACCTCACCGAGGCGCTGACCGAGATGGAGTCCTCCGAGCTGGTCGCGGAAACCCTCGGCGAGCACGTGTTCGACTTCTTCCTGCGCAACAAGCGCGAGGAGTGGAACGCCTACCGCAGCCACGTCACGCCGTACGAGCTCCGCACCCTGATGCCGATGCTCTGAGCGGGGCGGGAGTTCGGCCCGCTCATGGGGTCGTGAGTACTTCGGATCGCTATGGCGACTCACAGTGCTCACGACCGCTGACCTGCGAAAACTCTCGGTCGCTGGGCGCCGGGCGGCACCCGGCGCCGGTCGGCGCGGGCGTGCCCGCCGAAGACCGCGCGTCCCGGTCCGCGAACTCATGGGGTTGGCCGTGTCGCTGTGGCGCGAGGAGCGATAGGTTGCGCCCGTGACTGATTCGCAGGCGCAGCCCGACCCAGTGACTGCGGGGAGCCCCGACGGCAAATCCGCCGTGGAAGCCACCCTGCAATCCGGTGTGCTGGAGCAACCGGCCGAACTCTTCGGCGAGCCGGAGTGGCCCGCCGAAACGCCGGAGGACCGCGGTGCCCGCACCGTGCTCGGCTGCACCGTCGCGTGCCGCGACCAGCTCCCGGCCGCGCGGGTGCTCCGCGAGACGTTCCGCCGCCACCACCCGAACGCGCAGTTCGCGCTGCTGGTGGTCGACCTGCCGGGCGCGGACCGGCCGGAGCCGGACGGCCTGACCTTCGCCGACATCGGTCTCGACGCGACGGAGTACGCCCGGCTGGCGATGGGCTGCACCGCGGAGCAGCTGCGCAACGTGCTGCGCCCGATGTTCCTGCAGCACCTGTTGAAGTCCGGGGCGACGGTGCTGTACTTCGAACCGTCCGTCCAGCTCTTCGGCCGCTTCGACGATCTCGTCGCGGGCCTGACCCACGAGCGGCCGGTCGCCCTGGTGCCGCGGGTGCTGCGCCCGCTGGCGGTGGACGGCCTGCGCCCCAACCCCGCCGACCTCGCCGAATCGGGCACCTTCGATCCCAGCGCCTTCGCCGTCCGCCCGGGCGCGGAGCAACTCCTCGCGACGTGGGTGGAGCAGCTGCGGGACGATCCCAGCGCGGCGGCGCCGATGCTGGACGGCGCGCCCGCGCTGGTCGACCACCAGGTGATCCGCGATCCCGGCGTCGGCCTGTCCGTGTGGAACGCGGCCCAACGCGAGCTGGTGGTGGCGGGCGACGGCCGGCACACCGTGGACGGCACCGCGCTGCGGAGCGTCCACTTCGACGGCTTCCAACCGCAGCGGCCCTGGCTGCTGTCCACGGCCTACGCCGACCGCCCGCGGATCCTGCTCTCCGAGAACCCGGTGCTCGCCGGGCTCTGCGCGGGCTACCGGAACGCGCTGGTCGGGGCCGGGTACACCCGCGAGCAGCCGCACCCGTTCGACGCCCTGCCCGACGGCGTCGTGCTGCCCGCGACGCTGCGCCGCGAGTACCTCGACGCCTGGCAGGCGGACGGCGAACCACCGCCGAGTCCCTTCGAACCGAACGGCCCGCTGGCGGAGTTCCGGGAGTGGTCGTGCGCCCCGGCCGACGACCGGCAGCGCGCGGCCGGCGGCTCCCGCTGGACCGCGGCGGTGTGGGCGGACGACCCGATCCTGCGGCGCGACTACCCGGACCCGTTCGGCACCAACGCCGAGGCCTTCCACGAGTGGTGCGTCGGCGTCGGCGTGGCCAGCGGCCGGGTCCCGGCCGAGGCGGTGCACCGCAGGGTCGACAGCAGGGCGGCCCTGGTCGACCAGCTCGGCGTCGCGGTGCTCGGCGACGGGCAACTCGCGGAGCTGATGCGCACCGCGGTCCGCGCATCCGGGCTGCCGTCGGCCGACACGGCCTACTACCCGGTCGTCCTGCGCTGCGAACCGGGCCTGCCGGTGCCCGCGGGCAGGTACGTGATCGACGTCCACAACGGAGCCGTCGACACCGCCGATGTGGCGGAAACCTGGGTGCTGTCGGAGAGCGGCCGCGCCGCGGCCCGCCGCAACGGCAAGAAGACCAGGGTCGTCGCACTACCGGCACCGGAACGCGATCGGATCGACTTACCGACGAGGAAGGGCGCCCGCGCCAAGTTCGGGCTGTCCGACGAGTTCGTGTTCGGGGCCTTCGTGGACCACGCGGCCGAGCGCGCGGACAACGCGCTCGGCGTGGTCAGCGCGTTCCTGGCGGCGTTCCCGGAGCGCGACGAGGTGCGCCTGCTCATCGGCGTCGTCGGAGCGGTCGACCACCCGGAAGCGGCCGAGCGCCTGCGCCTGGCGACCGCGACGGATTCCCGGGTCCTGCTGGTGGAAGAGGACCCCGACCTCCACCCGCTGCTGTCCGCGTCGGACTGCTTCGTGTCGTTGCACCGCGGCGAGGCCGGCGAGGACCACGTGCTGAGGCTGCTGGAGGTCGCCGCGCACGGAGTGCCGGTGATCGCGGGGGAGCACGGCGCGGTGGCCGAGCTCTTCGGCGCCGAAGCCGCGCGCCTGGTGCCCTGCGCGGGTCCTGGAGAACCGGACATCGGAGCCGCCGCGGAGCTCCTGCGCGCTGCCGCGGACGACCCGGACGCCACTGCGGCATTCGGCGCGGCGGCAAAGGAAAACCTGCTCGCGGCCCACACCGTCGCGCGTGCCGGCGCACGCCTGCGCGAGCGCGTCGAACAGGCGTACCGGAACTGGCGCACGAAGTGGTCGCGGGACAGCCACGGCCAGTTCGACGACCCGCTGCGCCCGCTGCTGGTGGCGCGGCACGCGCTGCACCGGGCACCGGACGTGGGCGCCAGCAGCCGGAACTCGATGGCACCGGCGCTGCGCAAGGCCGTGCTCAAGGCGCTGAGCCACTACGACGAGCACATCCGCGACGTGATGCGCTCGCTCGTCGACGGAGTCGAGCAGACCGCCTCCGAGCTGCTCCGCCGCCAGTACGAGGCGGACGGCGAAGGCGACATGGAGGCGGTGCGAGCGGAACTGGCCCAGCTCATCAGGCGCCAGGACCAGCACGGCGCCCAGCTGCTCGGCACCGACGACGGCATGGTCCGAGCCCGGGCCGACCTTGCCGAGCAGCACCGCAGGCTGCGGAAGCTCGAAGCGGCCGAGGGCGGTGATCAGCGCGTGGACGCCCTGGCGGAACGCCTGGACAGCCTGACCGGAGCGGTCGAGCGGATCCTCGATCGGATGGATTCGCTGGAACAGCGCCAAACGGGCGATCAAAACGTGGAGGCGGGCCTCCGCAGCGCCTCGCACGATGCGGCGAGCGCCTTGCAACGCACCGACGTCCTGCAACGCATCCTGCTGCGGGAGCACGAGCGCAACATCGGAGGCGGCGACGGCACCACGACGCCCGTCCTCTGCGACGCGGGACTGCTGAGGCTGCCGGCCGACGACAGCTTCATGCTGCCGTGGCTGTCGTCGCATTCGACCTGGGACGGCGACGTGTCCTCGCTGATCGATTCCCTGCTCGAACCCGACGGCGTCTTCATGGACGTCGGCGCGTACGTGGGCTACCAGACCGTGCGAGTGCTGAGCAGGCTCGGCAACAGCGGCGCGGTCGTCGCGGTCGAACCGTGCCCGCGAAGCGGCGCACTGCTCAAGCACAACGTCGAAGTCAACGTGCCCGCGGCATGGGGACACCGGCTGGTGCTGGTGGAAGGCGCGGCGTGGGACGGCTCGTGCCAGCTGGCGGCGGAATCGTCGCTCGCGGGCGGCCTGTCGGTCAGCCCGCCGGAAGGCGACAAGCCACCGTCCGTGCGCGGCGTCCGGCTCGACCGGGAGCTGGAGAACCACGAGGCGCTGCAGAACCTGAAGCTCTCGGTCGTGCACGTCGACGTGGGCGGGCGGGTGCACCGGGTGCTCGGCGGCCTGGTCCGCCTGCTGCGCCGCGACCGTCCTTCGATCGTGTGCTCCTTCACACCGGACGCGATCCGCCAGCTGGGTGACGATCCCGGAGCGGCCCTGCGGGAGTTCGGCACCTGGGGCTACGACCTGGTCCCGGTAGGCCGCAATCGGCCGGTATCCGCCCCTGACCTGCTGGAAGCGATCAGCTCGGCCGGTTCGGCGAGCACCGTGAAGCTCTGGCTGCGCCCGAAGCAGAAGTGACCCGAGATCGTCCGAAGGAGCGACGTCAAGAGTCTGACCAGGCGATTTGACTTTCACGCAGGGTGTGCGTAACTTTCTCTTCGCCGCACGGACGGCCGGACGGAGCAGGACGCAGGAGCCTGGCGAGGACGGCTGCGGGAGCGCCCTGGAGATCGGGAACGAACTCTGCGGAGCGCACACCGATCGGGGCGCGCGGTTTGACACCGCGAAGCGCACCGGGTAACGTAAAGCGGTCGCCAAGTAGACGTCAAGACTACGCGGCATGTTGATAACTCAAGCAACGAGCTCGATCTTCGGAGCGATCAGCGCGGGGTTGACCCCCCTGAAAACGCCGAAATGAGGGTCTGCTAGAGTTACCGACACAAGAAAGCGAAAGAAAATGCTCCCCGGAGCTTCGATCCCTGATTCTAGGGGTTGAGCGATGGTGTGGGTGTGTTCTTTGAGAACTCAACAGCGGACTGTTTTGGTTAGTGTTCTTTTATGCCCCCGACCATTTCGGTGGTTGGTGGTTTCTT
>NZ_JBFAIN010000037.1:0-81149 GCF_040654735.1 Saccharopolyspora sp. NPDC050642
GCAGATAGGCGGCCCCGGCCTTGAGGACGGCCAACACGGCGACGACCATGTCGACCGACCTCGGAAGCGCCAGCGCAACAACGGATTCCGGCCCAGCACCCCGTGCGACCAAACAACGAGCGAGCCGGTTCGCCCTCGCATTGAGCTCCGCGTACGTCACCGACACACCACCACACACCACAGCCGTGGCCTCCGGCGCCCGCACAACCTGAGCCTCGAACAACTCCGGCAGTGCGACCTCCGGAACCTCGACCTCGGCCGCGTTCCAATCCGCGAGGAGCCGACGGCGTTCCGCCTCGAAGAGGACATCGATGCGCCCCACCCGCTGGTCCGGATCTTCGACAGCCGTTTCGAGGATGCGTTGGAGGCGGCTGGCGAGCGTCTCGACGGTGGCCTGCTCGAAGACGTCGGGGCGGTAGCCGAACCGCAGTTGCAGCCGCTCGCCGGGCATCACCGCCAGGTTGAGGGTGTAGTGGGTGGCGTCGAGGCTCTCCGCCGACGTCATCCGCAACTCGCGCATCGGATTCGACAGTTCATCGAGGTCGATCGGATGGTTCTCGTAGACGGTGGCGGTGTCGAACAGCTCACCGGTACCCACCTGGCGCTGGATGTCCGCCAGGCCCAAGTACTGGTGGTCCAGCAGCCGCGCCTGCTCCGCCTGCAACCGGACCAGCATCTCCGCGATGGTCTCCGACGGATCCAGCCGGACCCGGACCGGGATCGTGTTGATGAACAGGCCCACCATCGACTCCACCTCCGGAAGCTCCGGAGGACGACCAGACACAGTGGACCCGAACACCACATCCCCGCGACCGGTCCACCGACTCAGCAGCAGCGCCCACACGCCCTGCACCACCGTGTTCAGCGTCAGCCCGCAGGACCGGGCCCATTCCACCAGCCCTGCGGTCAGCTCCGCGGGCAACTCCAGCGAGAACCGCTGCGGTACGACCGGCACCCGATCCCCAGAGCCGAGCAACAACGGCTCGACACCCTCCAACGCCTCCCGCCACGCTCCCAGTGCCGCGTCGCGGTCACGATTGCTCAGCCACGCCAGGAAGTCCCGATACCTCTTCGGCATGGGCAAGTCACCGTCATCGCCGCGTCGCTCGTACAACGCGAACAATTCACGCACCAGCAACGGAAGCGACCAGCCGTCCAGCACGAGGTGGTGAGTGGTCACCACCATCCGGGACCGCTCCTCGCCGAGGCGGACCAACATCATCCGCAGCAGCGGCCCTCGCTGCACGTCGAACCCGGCAGCCCGATCCCGCTCCAGCAGCCGGGCCAGCTCGCGCTCGGTCTCCGCACAGGACGACAGATCCACCTCGGTCCAGCCGATATCAGACTCCCTCGGCACGACCTGGACCGGACGACCCAGCCCCTCGTGAATGAAGCACGCCCGCAGATTCGGATACCTCGCGAGCAGCACATCCCCAGCACGCCGCAACCTCTCGCCATCCACCTCCCCCGACAGCTCGAAGACCAGCTGCACCGAATAGACATCATTCGAGCCGTCATCGAAGACGGCGTGGAACAGCAACCCTTCCTGAAGCGGCGACAGCGGAAGGACATCCACCACCCCACCGACCGCCTCCTCCACCAGCCGAGCCTCAGCCGCATCGAGCACGACCAGCACCGGATCGGATTCGCTGGATTCGTCCGAGGTGTCCGGCGCGGTCTCGAGCACCCCCGCGACGGCCGCCAATGCCGCCGGCGTTCTGTGCTCGAACACGTCGCGAGGGGTGATCACCAGTCCGGCGCTTCGGGCGCGGCTCACCAGCTGCATGGACCCGATGCTGTCCCCACCGAGGTCGAAGAAGTTGTCCCCGACGCCCACCTCCGGCAGGCCTCGGATCTCGGCGAACAACTCGCAAAGCAGTTCCTCGCGCGGTGTCCGCGGTGACGCTTCCGCCGGTCCGGAGTTGAAGTCCGGAGCGGGCAGCGCCTTCCGGTCCAGCTTCCCGTTGGCGGTGAGCGGAAGACGCTCCAGGGGCAGCACTGCCGAAGGGACCATGTAATCCGGCAGGCTGCGGGTCAGGTGATCCCGCAAGTCCGCAGGGTCTAGTTCGCCCGTGCGAGCCACGACATAGGCGACCAGGCGCTTCTCCCCCGGCCGGTCTTCTCGTGCGGCCACCGCGCACTGCGCCACCGCCGGATGAGCAGCCAGCACCGCCTCGACCTCACCCAACTCGATCCGGAAACCACGAACCTTGACCTGATCATCAACCCGGCCAACGAACTCCAACTCACCATCCCGGTTCCAACGAGCCACATCCCCGGTCCGGTACATCCGCCCACCCGCAGGACCGAACGGATCAGCCACGAAACGCCCCGCCGTCAACCCAGGACGCCCGAGATAGCCCCGCGCCACCCCGGAACCCGCGATGAACAACTCACCTCGCACACCAGGCGGTACCGGACGCAGGCCCGCATCCAGGACGTAGACGCGGGTATTGCCCAGTGGTCGGCCGATGGACACCGAACCCGTTCGGTCGACTTCCGCCGCGGTCGACCACACCGTGGCCTCCGTCGGCCCGTAGAGGTTGACGACCTCACCGGCCAACATCCCCAGCCGGGTCGCCAGGTGCTCCGGCAGGGCCTCGCCGCCGGTCAACACCCGCAGCCCACGCAACATCGCCGGAGTCTCGGCCGCCACGACCTGCCACAGGGCAGGCGTGGCCTGCATGACCGTCACACCCCACTCGGCAACCAACCCGGCCAACGCGGGCGGATCCGCCAGCTCAGCCTTGGTCGCGACCACGACCGAGGCGCCGGCGAGCAGCGGCGCCAGCAACTCCACCACGGCGATGTCGAACGACAACGTCGTCACCGCCAGCAACCGATCCCCGGGTCCTGCTTCCAACCACGGATCGATCGCCGCAACGAACCCGCACACATTCCGATGAGTGACGACCACGCCCTTCGGCCGCCCCGACGAACCCGACGTGAACAACACGTACGCCGCATCATCGGGACCCGCTCCGGCCCGGTCTCCGCGAGTGAGCTCCGCATTCGAGAACCCGGCCACCACGAGCGCAGTACCCGGATCATCCACCACGAGAACCGGAAAACCCGGTGGCATCGCGTGTTCGGCTTCGACCGTCGTCACCACCAGCACCGGCTCGGCGTCGGCCAACATGAACCCGATGCGCTCGGCCGGAAAGTCCGGATCGACCGGCACATACGCAGCGCCCGCCTTGAGCACCGCCCACACCGCCACGACCATCTCGACCGACCGCGGAACCGCAAGCCCCACAACACAACCCGGCCCGGCACCACGATCGATCAGACACCGAGCAAGCCGATTCGCCCGAGCGTTCAGTTCCGCATACGACACCGACTCATCACCGCACACCACCGCAGTGGCATCCGGCGACTCCGCAACCTGGACCTCGAACAACTCCGGCAAGGTCGACTCGGCGACGACCACACCTCGCCCGTTCCACACCTCGAGCAACCGATCCCGTTCGGCGCCGATGAGAACGTCGATCTCTCCTAGCCGAACGTCCGGGTCTTCGACAACGGCTTCCAGCACGCGCACCAGTCGGGCAGCGAGTTGTTCCGCGGTGGCGAGATCGAACAGATCCGTGCTGAACTCCAGCTCACCGGCGAGGCCCCCACCACTCCGCTCGGTCAGCTCAACGGTGAGATCGAACTTCGCCGCCGCACCATCCACCGGCAGGGATTCCACTCCAGCGCCGGCGATCTCCAGATCCGTCTGCTCAACGTTCTGGAACGCCAGCATCACCTGGAACAGCGGATGCCGAGCCAGCGACCGCTGCGGGTTGATGGCCTCGACGAGACGCTCGAACGGCAGGTCCTGATTGGCATATGCGGCCAGGTCCGTCTCCCGGACCCGCGCCAGCAGCTCGCGGAAACTCGGATCGCCCGATGTATCGGTCCGCAACACCAACGTGTTGACGAAGAACCCCACCAGGTCCTCGGTCGCCTGCTCCGTACGCCCGGCGATCGGGCTCCCGATCGGAATGTCCTCGCCCGCACCCAACCGCGTCAGCAACGCGGCAAGCCCGGCCTGCACCACCATGAACACCGTCGCCCGGCACTCACCGGCCACACCCGCCAAGCCCGCGTACAGCCCCGGTGATACGTCGAAACCCAACCGCTGACCCGAATGCGAAGCGACCGCCGGACGAGACCGATCCACCGGCAGAACGATCTCCTCCGGAAGGCCGCGGAGCTCGTCCTTCCAGAACTCCAGCTGGCGAGAGATCAGACTGCCCGGATCTTCCCCACTGCCCAGCACTTCCCGCTGCCACAACGCAAAATCCGCGTACTGTACCGGCAAGTCCTGCCAACCCGGTTCCTCACCGGTGCGCCGCTTCGCATACGCCGCGCCCAAATCCCGCAGCAGCGGCACCACCGACCACCCATCACCGGCGATGTGGTGCAACACCACCAACAAGACGTGGCCGCCTTCGGCGACGTCCCACAAGCGCACCCTGATCGGCGGCTCCACACCCAAGTCGAAAGCCTGCCGGGCTTCCTCGGCCATCACCCGAGCGACCTCGTCGGCGGCGATCTCCGGTACTTCGGTTCCGCCGGCCGCCAGCTCCCACGCGGTTCCGGTGTCCAGGATCCGCTGCCGAGGAACATCGTCCTCGTCCTGCGGGAAGACCGTCCGCAACACCTCGTGCCGCGCCAGGACGTCCCGCGCCGCTTCCTGCAACGCCAGGATGTCGACCTCGCCGGACAGCCGCCACGCAAGCGGAATGTGGTACGCCGAACCAACCGCGTCCAGCTTGTCCACGAACCACAACCGGTACTGCGCGAACGACAACGGCACCCGCTCCGGCCGAACATCAGCGACCAAGCCCCGGACAGCACCCGCCAGTACGTCGCTGCTCTCCATCCGCGCAGCAAGTTCGGCGACCGTTGGCGCCTCGAACACCGCACGCACCGACAACTCCACACCGCACTCGGCACGGATGCGACTCACCAACCGGGTCGCCAGCAACGAATGCCCGCCCAGATCGAAGAAGCTGTCGTCGACCCCCACCCCCTCCACGACCAGCAGCTCGGCGAACAACCCGCACAACAACGCCTCGCGCGGCGTCCGAGGCGGCACGTTCCCCGCCGCGGGGCCGAGATCCGGTGCAGGTAACGCGCGGCGATCGAGCTTCCCGTTGGCCGTCAGCGGCAGATCATCCAGCACCACCACTGCCGAGGGCACCATGTAGTCCGGAAGGCGTCCGGCCGCGAACGCCCGCACCTCGCCCGGGTCGCAGCCGTGAGCATCGGCCACGACGTAAGCCACCAGCCGCTTGTCGCCGGGCCGGTCCTCGCGCGCGACGACCACGCACCGCGCCACCCGAGGATGCGCGCCCAGCGCGGCCTCCACCTCGCCCGATTCGATCCGGAAGCCACGAACCTTCACCTGGTCATCTGCCCGGCCGACGTACTCCAGTTCGCCGTGCCGGTTCCAGCGGGCCAGGTCCCCGCTGCGGTACATCCGCCCACCGGCCTCGCCGAACGGGTCGGCGACGAACCGCTGCCCGGTCAGCCCGGGTCGCCCGGCGTAGCCCCGCGCCACGCCCGCGCCGGCGACGTACATCTCGCCCACCACGCCCACCGGCACCGGTGCCAGGTTCGCGTCGAGCACGTGCACCCGCAGGTCGGCCAGGGGCCGACCGATCCTGCCGCGCCCGCCATCACCGGCCCCGATCTCGGCGTGGGTGACGTGCACGGTCGTCTCGGTGATGCCGTACATGTTCACCACCACCGGGCCCCGACCGTCACCCCGATCCGGAACCCGGCTGCTATCCAGCGCCTCACCGCCCAGGACCACGTACCGGACGCAGCCCCGCTCCCAAAGCCGACCGTCCTGAGCTTCTCGCACCAGCTGGTAGAACGCCGACGGCGTCTGGTTCAGCACCGTCACGCGCTCCCGGACCAGCAGCTCGGCGAACTCGCCGGGAGACCGCGACACCTCCCACGGGACGACCACCAGCCGACCGCCGCACGAGAACGCGCCCCACAACTCCCAGACCGAGAAGTCGAACCCGTAGGAGTGGAACAAGGTCCACACGTCGTCGGGGCCGAAGCCGAAGCGGGCTCGACCGACCGCCAGCAGCCGCGCGACGTTGGCATGGGTGACGACCACGCCCTTCGGCCGCCCCGACGACCCCGACGTGAACAACACGTACGCCGCATGACCGGTATCCAGCGGAAGTGCGCGATCCGCATCGGAAAGATCGGCACCCGACATCCCGGCCACCACCTCGGCGGCGGCCGGATCGTCAACTGCCAGCACCGGGAACCCGTGTCCGCGAGGTAGTCCGGCCTCGGCCCCGCGGACCGTCATCACCAGCGCCGGATCGGCGTCGGCGAGCATGAACCCGATGCGCTCGGCGGGCTGGTCCGGATCGATCGGCAGGTACGCGGCACCCGCCTTCAACACCGCCAGCATTCCCACGACCATCTCCACCGACCGCGGGAACATCAAAGCCACCACGGAATCCGGGCCGGCGCCGCGGTCGGCCAAGTGCCGAGCAAGCCGGTTCGCGCGAGCGTTCAACTCGGCGTACGACACCGACTCGTCGCCGCAGACCACCGCGACGGCATCGGGCGAATCCGCCGCCTGGGCCTCGAACAATGCCGGCAGGGTCGACACCGGGACGTCCGGCGTTCCATTCGAGCGTTCGAGGAATCGATAGCGCTCGTCCTCGGTCAGGACGTCCATGTCGCCGACCCGGACATCCGGGTCGACGGCAGCCGTTTCCAGCACGCGCACCAGCCGGGCGGCGAGTTGTTCCGCGGTGGCACGGTCGAACAGGTCCGTGCTGAATTCCAGCTCACCGGCGAGCCCCGCACCACGCCGCTCGGTCAGCTCGAAGGTCAGATCGAACTTCGCCGAACCGTCGACCGCCGACAGGGCTTCTGCCTCGACGCCGGGCAAGCCGAAGCTCGCCTGGTCGACGTTCTGGAACGCCAACATGACCTGGAACAGCGGATGCCGGGCAAGAGAGCGCTGCGGGTTCAACGCCTCGACAAGCCGCTCGAAAGGCAGGTCCTGGTGGGCGTACGCAGCCAGATCCGACTCGCGGACGCGCCCCAGGAGCTCCCGGAAGCTCGGATCGCCCGATGTGTCGGTCCGCAACACCAGCGTGTTGACGAAGAACCCCACCAGATCCTCGGTCGCCTGCTCCCTACGACCGGCGATCGGAGTTCCGATCGGAATGTCCGCACCCGCACCCAACCGCGCCAACAACGCGGCGAGCGCGGCCTGCACCACCATGAACACCGTCGCCCGGCACTCACCGGCCACACCCGCCAAACCCGCATGCAGCTCCGGCGAGACTTCAAAACCCACCCGCCGACCCGAATGCGAAGCGACCGCCGGACGAGACCGATCCACCGGAAGAACTATCTCCTCCGGAAGGCCGCGGAGCTCGTCCTTCCAGAACTCCAACTGACGCGAGATCACACTCCCCGGATCATCTTCACTCCCCAGGACTTCCCGCTGCCACAACGCGAAATCCGCGTACTGCACCGGCAAATCCCGCCAACTCGGCACCTCACCAACGCACCGCGCGGCATACGCCGCGCCCAAATCCCGCACCAGCGGGACGACCGACCACCCATCACCGGCAATGTGGTGCAACACCACCGACAGCACGACCTCTTGCTCGTCCACCACGAGAATCCGCGCCCGAACCGGCACCTCGTGGGACAGGTCGAACCGCTGCTCCGCGTGGTCGGCCACGACCCGATCGACCTCACCAGCCGAAGCGCGCAACACCGGAACGTCCAGGACGCTCCGCGCGCTGTGGAGCACCTTCTGCTCCGGCACGCCCCCGACCTCGGGCAACACCGTCCGAAGTGCTTCGTGGCGGTCCACCACGTCCCAGACCGCCTCGCGAAGGGCCGGAACGTCGACCTCGCCGGTCAGCCGCCATGCCAGCGGAATGTGGTAGGCCGAACCAGCGGCTTCGAGCTCGTCGACGAACCGAAGCCGGTGTTGGGCGAACGACAGCGGGATGCGCTCCGGCCGGTCCCCGGCCACCAACGGCAGACTCGCCCCACCCTCCTGAGCGCCGACCTGCGCAGCGAGCTCCGCCACCGTGGGCGCCTCGAACACCGCACGCACGGACAACTCCACACCACATGCGGCGCGAACACGACTCACCAACCGCGTCGCCAACAGCGAGTGGCCGCCCAGCTCGAAGAAGCTGTCGTCAACCCCCACCCCCTCCACGCCCAACACCTCGGCGAACAACCCGCACAGCAGGTCTTCGCGGGGCGTGCGGGGGCCCCGCCCCTTCCCGGTCGCGACCTCCGGAACCGGCAACGCGCCCCGGTCGACCTTCCCATTGGTGTTCAACGGAAAGCGTTCGAGGACCACGACCGCCGAGGGCACCATGTAGTCCGGTAGGAGCCGGGCCGCGTTCGCCCGCACCTCGGCCGGCTCGCACCCGTCCGGCCCGGCGACGACGTACGCGACCAGCCGCTTGTCTCCCGGCCCGTCCTCCCGGGCCACCACCACGCACCGCGTCACCCGGGGATCGGCGCTCAGGACGGCCTCGACCTCGCTCAACTCGATCCGGAAGCCGCGGATCTTGACCTGGTCGTCGGCGCGCCCGACGAACTCCAAGGCACCTTCCGAGTTCCAGCGGGCCAGGTCCCCGGTCCGGTACATCCGGGAGCCGGCGGAGAACGGGTCCGCCACGAACCGCTCGGCCGTCAACCCGGCACGCCCCCAGTACCCGCGCGCCACCCCGGCACCTGCGACGTACAGCTCTCCCACCGCGCCCGGAGGCACCGGTCGCAGGTCCGCGTCCAGCACGTGCGCACGCGTGTCGTCCAGCGGACCGCCGATCGGGACACCGTTCCCCAGTTCCGTGCCTGGGCGCACCACATGGCTGGTCGCGAACGTCGTGACCTCCGTCGGGCCGTACCCGTTCACCAACGTCGTCCGCGGGCAAGCGTCCAAGACCCGGCGGAAGGCCGCGGCCGAAGCGGCTTCCCCACCTGTCCACACCTCACCAACCTCGGCGAAGACCTCTGGTCGTTCGTCCGCCAAGACGTTGAAGAGGGCTGCGGTGAGCCACAGTCCGGTGATGCGGTGTTCCGCGATCAAGCGATCCAGCGCATGAGCGGTCAGGTCCCCCGGCGGCGCGACCACGACCCGGCCGCCGCGCAGCAGCGGAACCCACAACTCGTACGTCGACGCATCGAAGGCGCTCGGCGAGTGCACCAGGACGCGCTCGTGCTGCCCGGAGTCCCATGCGCTGTCCGACGCGAGCGCCACCACGTCGGCGTGGGTGGTCGCGACTCCCTTCGGCAGCCCGGAAGAACCGGACGTGTACATCACGTACGCGAGCTGCCGAGGATCGCGTGGAACCGCGGGTTCCGGTACCGCCCGGTTGGCCCCGTCGTCGAGCACGACGACGTCGATCGACTCGACGAGCTCCGGTGCGGCATCGTCCGTCAGCAGCAACGACGCTGCGGAGTCCCGCAGCATGAAGCGAATGCGGTCCGCCGGGTGACGCGGGTCCAGCGGAACGTACGCCGCGCCCGCCTTCAGCACCGCGAGCAACGCCACGACCAGATCCGCGGAGCGGTCCAGCAGCACGGCCACCCTGGTCTCGCTTCCCGCACCACGCTCCAAGAGGAGTCCGGCGAGGTCGTCGGCGCGGGTGTTGAGCGCGGCGTAGGTCAGCGTGGCGTCCTCGGCCACCACCGCGATCGCTTCCGGAGCGCGAGCGGCCTGCGCCTCGAACAGCTCTGGCACCGTGTTGCCCCGGACAGGATTCAACGCCACCAAGGCCCGACTCCTTCACATCGTCATCAACCAGGCGGAGACGGCATCGGGAGGCCGCCCGGCGCGGTCGGACCGGGCGCAGGGCGACCTCACCGGCTCGGCTTCGGGTCAGGCCCGCTTCATCTTCTCGACGAGGCTCCGGGGCCGCAGGTCGGTCCAGTTCGCCTCGATGTACTCCAGACAGGCCTGCCGGGTGTCCTCCGGGTGCACCACGCGCCATCCGGCCGGGACGTCGACGAACGACGGCCAGAGGGAGTGCTGGTTCTCGTCGTTGACCAGGACGAGGAACCTGCCGTTCTCGTCGTCGAACGGATTCGTCGGACTACTCATCGCTTGCCTCCTGTATCTCCATCACAATGCGGGCGATCTGATCGGCGGACTCCGGTCGCATCATGTCCGCGTGCCTGCAGTCGATCTGGTGGGTGCGGATCTCCCCGGTCGCGTGGGGACGCCAGACGTCGAGCGCCGCCGCGCCCCCGTTCGCCTCCCGCGCGGCGGTGAAGAGCAGAACGTCGCCGCGGAAGACGCCTAGTTCGCTCGAAGCGAGCAGGGCGGTGTTGTTGCCGTACACCCGGCGGACGCCCTCGACGACCCGGTGCCAGAGGCCGTCGTCATCGCGGATGCCGAAGAGCCCTGGCAGCAGTTCCCCGATCTCGTCCGCTGTGGGCGGTTCTGCGTTCCCCGATTCGGCGGCCGTGACCGGGTAGGCATCCAGCACCGCGAGCAGTTCGACCTGCTCGCCCTCGTCCTGCAGGAGCGTGGCGAGGGCGTGGGCGATCACGCCGCCGAACGACCACCCCAACAGGCGGTAGGGGCCACGCGGCTGGATCGCTCGTACCTGCGCGGCGTAGTCCCCGGCGATCTCGGCCACGCTGGTGGGCAGTTCCTCCGCCGGATCCAGGCCGCGCGCCTGGATTCCGTAGACGGCGAAGGCGGGTGCGGCCCGGGCGAGCTCGCGGTACGACCAGGCGATACCGCCTGCGGCGTGCACGCAGAAGAGGTTCGGCTTGCCCTCGTCGGGTGTGATCGGCAGCACGACTTCGAACGGATCCTGCCGCGTTCGGCCGGACAGGTGCGGTGCGAGCCCGGCGACGCTCGGCGTCTGGAACACCGCGCCGATCCCGACCTCCACCCCCAGCTCCGCCCGGATCCGCTCGACCAGGCGCAGCACCAGCAAGGAATGCCCGCCGAGGTCGAAGAAGCTGTCGTCGACCCCGACTCGCGGCATCCCGAGAACCTCGGCGAACAGCCCGCACAACAACTCCTCGTCCGGCGTGCGAGGTGCCGCGCTCGCCGAGTGCGGGTCCGGGGCCGGCAGTGCTCGACGGTCCACCTTTCCGTTGCTGGTCAGCGGAAATTCGTCCAGCACCACCACGGCCGCGGGCACCATGTGGTCGGGCAGGGTCCGGGTCGCGTGCGAGCGCACCTCCAGCGGGTCGCAAGGTTGCCCCGCTTCGGGCACGACGTAGCCCACGAGCCGCCGGTCGCCCGGCCGGTCCTCGCGGACCACCACCACGGCTCGGGCCACCTGCGGGTGATCGGCCAGCGCCGCCGCCACCTCGCCCGGCTCGATGCGGAAGCCGCGGACCTTGACCTGGTCGTCGGCCCGACCGGCGAACTCCAGCTCGCCCTGCCGGTTCCAGCGGGCCAGGTCCCCGGTCCGGTACATCCGGGAACCGGTGGCGAACGGATCCGCCACGAACCGCTCGCCCGTCAGCCCGGGACGTCCCCAGTACCCGCGGGCCACGCCCTCGCCGGCGAGGTAGAGCTCCCCCGCCACTCCGGGCGGCACCAACCGCAAGCCCGAATCCAGCACGTACGCCCGGGTGTTGCGCAGCGCTCGGCCGATCGTCACCGGTCCCGACCGGGTCACCCGCGCCGCGGTGGACCACACCGTGGCCTCGGTCGGCCCGTAGGCGTTGACGACCTCGCCGGCCAGGGCGGCGAGCTCGGCACCGAGCCTGTCGGGGAGGGCTTCGCCGCAGGCGAGGACCCGCAATCCCCGGATCATCTCCGGGGCCGCCGACACGAGGAGCTGCCAGTGCGTGGGGGTGGCCTGCATGACCGAGATCCGGTGCTCGGCCACCAGCCGGGACAGTTCCTCAGGGGTGTTGCCGGACGACACCACCACCGCGGCACCGGTCAGCAGCGGCACCAGCAGTTCGAGGGCCGCGAGGTCGAACGACAGCGTGGTGACCGCCGCGACCCGATCGGCGGGCTCGAACCCCGCCCAGGCTTGAACCGCCGTCGAGAAGGAGGCCAGGTTGTGGTGGGAGATCACCACGCCCTTCGGGCGGCCGGTGGAACCCGAGGTGTGCAGGACGTACGACGCGTGGTCCGGCCGCAACGGTCGCCGGCGCTCCGCGTCCGCGAGATCGCTGGGAGATTCTTCGGCGATCAGGCCGAGCACGTGGGGTGTGTCCAGCTCGACTGCGGGTATCCCCGAAATCGGCAGGCCGGCCGCGACCTCGGTGGTCGTCACCACCAGCGTCGGCTCGGTGTCGGCCAGCACGAACTCGATCCGCGCCGCCGGGTAGGCGGGGTCGATCGGCGAGTAAGCGGCTCCCGACTTGAGCACCGCCAGCATCGCCACGACCATGTCCACCGACCGCGGCACCGCCAAGGCCACGACGGACTCCGGCCCCGTCCCCTGCGCGACCAGGTATCGGGCCAGCCGGTTGGCCCGCGTGTTCAGCTCTGCGTAGGACACCGAATCTCCGCCGCACACCACCGCGGTGGCATCCGGGGTCCGCACCGCCTGGGCCTCGAACGCCTCGTGCACCATCGGCGCGGGGGCCTCTGCGGTCCGCGCTTCGAGGAGCTGGTGGCGTTCGGGTTCGGTGAGGACGTCGATGTCCCCGACCCGGATTCCGGGGTCGGCGACGACTGCCTCCAGGACGCGCACGAACCGGGCGACGAGCCGTTGCGCGGTGGCGAGGTCGAAGAGGTCGGTGCTGAACTCCACCGCCCCGGCGAATCCCCGCGGCTCACCCGCTGTTCCGCTGCGCTCGGTCAGTTCCACGGTCAGGTCGAACTTCGCCGTGCGGGCGGGCGGAGTCATCTGCTCGACGTCCGCGTCCGGTAGGTCGAGGGGTGCGGCGGGACCGTTGTTGACGACCAGCAGCACTTGGAACAGCGGGGGACGGGCCAGGGACCGCTGCGGGTTCAACGCCTCCACGAGCCGCTCGAACGGCAGATCCTGATGGGCATACGCAGCCAGGTTCGTCTCACGAACCCTGCCCAGCAGCTCCCGGAAACTCGGATCCCCCGAAGTATCCGTCCGCAACACCAACGTGTTGACGAACGCACCAACAAGATCGCGCAACGCCTCATCGTCGCGCCCGGCGATCGGACTCCCGATCGGGATGTCCGTCCCCGCACCCAACCGCGTCAGCAACGCGGCGAGCGCGGCCTGCACGACCATGAACACCGTCGCTCGACTTCCACCGGCGAGGCGGATCAAGCCCGCGTGCAACTCGGGCGAGACCTCGAGATCCACTCGGCGGCCCTGGTACGAGGCCACGGCGGGTCTAGGCCGGTCGGTGGGGAGCGCCAGTTCTTCCGGAAGGTCCCGAAGGGTGTCCTTCCAGAACTCCAGCTGGCGGGAGATGACGCTACCCGGATCTTCCTCGCTGCCCAGGACTTCCCGCTGCCACAACGCGAAATCCGCGTACTGCACCGGCAAGTCCGGCCAGACCGGTGCCGCTCCGGCGCATCGCGCTGCGTACGCGGCAGCCAAGTCGCGCAGCAACGGGCCCACCGACCAACCGTCACCGGCGATGTGGTGCAACACCACCGACAGCACGACCTCGTGCTCGTCCACCACCGCGATCCGCGCACGGATCGGCAGCTCTCGGACAAGGTCGAAGCGCTCATCCACCACGGCGTCCAGCAAGGGGTCCGGCTCGGGTGCCGACACCACCGGCACCTCCAGCACCGAACCCGGGTCGTGGATCACCTGCTGCCACGGATTTCCTTCCGCAGCGGGAAAAACCGTGCGCAGCACTTCGTGGCGGTCCACCACGTCCCGCACCGCCGCCTGCAACGAGGGAACATCGATCTCACCGGTCAGCCGCCACACCAGCGGGATGTGGTACGCCGAACCCGCGGCATCGAGCTTGTCCACGAACCACAACCGGTACTGCGCGAACGACAACGGCACCCGCTCCGGCCGCGCCATCCCCGCCAACACCGGGTCCGGACCCGCCGACTTGCCGGCGAGCCCTACCCGCTCGGCCAGCTGCGCCACCGTTGGCGCCTCGAAAACCGCGCGTACGGACAACTCCACGCCACACGCGGCTCGGATGCGGCCGGTCAGCCGAGTCGCCGACAACGAATGCCCGCCGAGTTCGAAGAAGCTGTCGTCAACCCCCACCCCGTCGACGCCCAGCACCTCGGCGAACAACCCGCACAACAGCACCTCGCGCTCGGTCCGCGGCGGTGCTTTCACCGGCTTGGAACCGAAATCGGGTGCAGGCAACGCCCTCCGGTCCAGCTTCCCGTTGGCGGTCAGGGGAAGGCTCTCCAGCAGGACCACCGCTGAAGGCACCATGTGATCCGGCAGGATGCCGGCAACGTGAGCCCGCAATTCGGCCTGATCGCATCCGCCGGTTCCGGGGACGACATAGGCGACCAGGCGCTTGTCGCCCGGCCGGTCCTCACGGGCCGCTACCACGCACTGCGCCACCGCCGGATGAGCAGCCAGGGCGGCCTCGACCTCACCCAACTCGATGCGGAAGCCGCGAACCTTGACCTGATCATCAACCCGGCCAACGAACTCCAACTCACCATCCCGGTTCCAGCGAGCCAAATCCCCGGTCCGGTACATCCGCCCACCAGACGGACCGAACGGATCAGCCACGAAACGCCCCGCCGTCAACCCAGGACGCCCGAGGTATCCCCGCGCCACGCCATCACCGGCGATGAAAAGCTCACCCACGACACCGGGCGGGACGAGCCGCAAACGCGCATCCAGGACGTAGACACTGGTATTGCCCAGCGGCCTACCGATAGTGACCCGACCATTGCTGCCGACTTCCGCCGCCGTCGACCACACCGTGGCCTCCGTCGGCCCGTAGAGGTTGATCACCTCCTCGGACAAGGTCCGCAGCCTGGTCGCCAGGTGCTCCGGCAAGGCCTCGCCACCGGTCAACACCCGCAGCCCACGCAACGTCTCGGGAACCTCGGACACCAAGGCCTGCCACAAAGCGGGCGTGGCCTGCACGACCGTCGCCGCGTGATCACTCACCAGCGCCGCCAACTCGTGCGGATCCCCGACCTCACCACCCCGAGCCACGACCACCGATGCACCGTTCAGCAGCGGCGCCAGCAGCTCCACCACGGCGATGTCGAACGACAACGTCGTCACCGCCAACAACCGATCCCCCGGCCCAACCCGCAACCACGGATCGATCGCCGAAACGAACCCGCAGACATTCCGGTGAGTGACCACCACGCCCTTCGGCCGCCCCGACGAACCCGACGTGAACAACACGTACGCCGGGTGATCCGCGCACAAACCGCTCACGCGATCAACATCGACCACGTCGCCCGGACTTGCCCCCGCGACCTCCGAACGAACGACCGGATCATCCACCACCAGAACAGGAACATCGATCTCGCCGGGCAATCCTGGCACAACCCCGGAAGTCGCTACGACCAGCAACGGGCGGGCATCGGCGAGCACGAACCCGATGCGCTCGGCCGGAAAGCCCGGATCGATCGGCAAATACGCGGCACCCGCCTTGAGCACCGCCCACACCGCCACGACCATCTCGACCGACCGCGGAACCGCAAGACCCACAACGCAACCCGGCCCGGCACCACGAGCGATCAGACGCCGAGCAAGCCGATTCGCCCGGCCATTCAACTCGGCATACGACGCCGACTCATCGCCGCACACCACCGCAGTGGCATCCGGCGACTTCACCACCTGAGCCTCGAACAGCTCCGGCAGCGTCGCCACCGGAACGTCAGGTCTCCGTCCGTTCCGGTCTTCGAGGAGTTGGTCTCGCTCTTCGTCGGTGAGGATGTCGACGTCCGCCACGAGCATGTCGGGATCAGCCGCCATCGACTCAAGCACGCGAACCAGCCGCCGCAGGACCAGTTCCGCTTCCTCGGCGGTGAAGCAATCCGGCCGGTAGTCCAGGCGCAAGGTCAGCTGCTCTTCCCCCGGTACGACTACCAAAGCCAACCCGTAATGCGTTGCATCGCGTCCTTCGACGCTCACCACTGACGGCTCGTCGTCGACGGTCGAGTCAGGACCATCCGCGAGAAGGTCCGGTCCCGCCGGATAGTTCTCGTAGATCACCACCGAGTCGAACAGCTCACCAACACCGATCGCGCCCTGGATCTCCGGCAACGCCACATGCCGGTACGGCATCAACTCGACCTGCGCGGACTGAACTTCCCCCAGCAAGCCGCCAACACGCGTTCCGGACGACCACCGGACCCGCACCGGAACCGTGTTCACGCACAAACCCACCAGCGACTCGACGCCGCGGACCTCCGAGGGGCGGACCGCCACCACAGAGCCGAAAACGACGTCCCCGCTGCCGACCAGACGACCGAGCAACACCCCCCAACCAGCCTGAACCACCGACGACAACGTCACACCGCGCCCGCCGGCCAGGGCCCGCAGACCACCCAACAGTTCGCCCGACACCCCCGCGACCACACGGCCCGGCACCACTCCGCCCCGAGCCGCGCCCGGAGCCACCAGGGTCGGCTGTTCCACCCCCGCAAGGGCCTCGGCCCACGCCCGAACAGCCCCCGCACCGTCCTGATCGGACAACCACGCCAAGTAGTCCCGCCACACCGGAGCCGGCGGAAGTTCGTCCTCGGCGCAGTACAGGGCGAGCAGCTCCCGCAGCACGATCGGGAGCGACCAGCCGTCCAGCAGCACGTGGTGGTGCGTCATCACCAGACGATGGCGACCGGCCCCGATCTTCACGGCGGTGCAGCGCAGGAGCGGCGGGCGCCCCGGGTCGAACCGCTCCCGCCGGTCACGGTCGAGCAGGTCCCGGTACGCCTGCTCGACATCGTCCGCGCCCGTCAGATCGACCTCGCGCCAAGGCAGGGGCACCTGCCGGGCGACGACCTGCACCGGCTCCCGGCCGCGCCGGTCGAACCCGGCGCGCAGGCTCCCGTGCCGATCCAAGAGGCGCTGCGCGGCGTTGCGCAGTCGCTGCAGGTCCCAGGAACCGGCCAGCTCCACGCACAGCTGGACCAAGTACACATCCGGCCCCAGCTCGTCGAACCACGCGTGGAACAGCAACCCTTCCTGCAGCGGGGTCAGCGGGAGCACATCCTCGACCGCCGGGCCGGCCTGCTCGATGCGGTCCACGTCGTCCTGGCTCAGCGGAACCAGCGGGAAGTCCGACGGGCTGCCGCCACCGCCGGGGTGGCGGACGAACGCCCGGAGCGTCTCCACCCAGTCCGCCGCCAAGGCCCTCACTTCTGACTCCCCGAGCAGGCCTTCCGGCCACGACCAGGTCGCCACGAGCCTCGGTCCGCCCGGGGCGTCCTCCGTCACGGCGTCGATGGTGAGGCTGTGGGCCGCGGGCAGATCCGGATCGCTCCCGGCTCCCAGGCCCGCCCCTGGCGCCGGTGCCCAGTCCGCGGCCTCGGCCGGTGCGGTGAAGCGGCCGAGGTAGTTGAACGCGATCTGCGCATTCGCGCCGGCGAGCCGGGTATCGGGGTTGAGGTACCGCAGCATCCCGTAGCCGAGCCCGCGATCTGGCATGGCGCGCAGCTGTTCCTTGATCCGCTTGACGGCCCGCGCCGCACCCGGGCCGCCGTTGAGCACCTGTTCCCGGTCCACCTCACCGGGGTCGAGGACGACCGGGGCGATGCAGGTGAACCACCCGACGGTGCGGGACAGATCGATCCCGGCTGCCTCCTGCCTGCCGTGCGTCTCCACGTCCACCAGCACGGCGCCGCCGCCACGCCGGTGCTGCACGGCCAAGGCCAATGCGGTGAGCAGGATGTCGTCGACATTGCCGCGGAACGCGGCGGGAACGGTCGTCAGCAGCGGCAGCACGTCGTCGGCGGAGATGATGACTTCGATCGCGCGCAGCGTCGCCGAGGTGTCGGTGGCCGGATCGAGCGGCCGGTTTCCGAGCATGGGCTCCTCGACACCGGACACCAGCCGCCAGCCGGGCAGCTCGGCGAGCCGCTCCGGGGAGCGGGACTGCTCGACGAGGTGGTCGGCCCAGCCGCGCAGAGATGTGCCGACGGGTTCGAGGACCACCTGGTCTTCCCCCGCCGCGACCTGGGACCACGCGTCCTGCAGGTCGGGCAGCAGGATCCGCCAGGAGACACCGTCAACGGCCACGTGGTGGACCACGAGCAGGAGCCGGCCGGGGCAGTGGTTCCCCGCATCCAGCCAGGTCGCGGAAAGCAGCTCGCCGGTGCGGGGGTTCAGGCGGCGCACCGCGTCGTCGAGGTGCTCGCCCACGACCTCGTCGGGGTCGGGGCCGTCCAGCACGACGCGCCGCAGCCGCGAGGAGGCCCGAACGGTCCCGGGTGGGAGCACCCGCAGGTTCCAGTCGTCGAGGCTCAGCCGAAGCGCATCGTGGTGATCGATGACGGCCTGCAGGGCCCTGGCCAATTCGGCTTCGCCGACCGCCGCGGGCACCTGCACCACCATGCTCTGGTGGTACTGGTCCACCGGGCCGCCGCGATCGCGCAGCCAGTGCAGGATCGGCGTCAACGCGACCGGTCCGGCCTCCGGACCGCCGACCACCGCGCCGGGCTCGTCCGAGACCTCGGCGATGACGGCCAGGGCCGCCGGGGTCTTCTGCTCGAAGACCTGCTTCGGGCTGATCCGCACCCCCGCGCGACGGGCCTTCGCCACCAGCTGGATCGTCATGATGCTGTCGCCGCCGAGCCGGAAGAAGTCGTCGTCCGCGCCCACCTCGGCTACGCCGAGCACCTCGGCGTACGCCGCGCACAGGCGTTCCTCGCGCTCGTTGCCCGGACGTCGCCCGCGGGCGGCTTCGAACGCCGGCGCGGGCAGCGCCCCGCGGTCGAGCTTTCCGTTGGTGGTCAACGGAAGCGCATCGAGGAGCACGACCGCCGCGGGCACCATGTAGTCCGGCAGGCGACGGGTCGCGTGCGCCCGCACGCCGGCAGGATCGCACCCACCGGGGCCGGGGACGACGTAGGCGACGAGCCGTTTCTCGCCGGGCTGGTCCTCCCGGGCGACCGCGACGACCTGGGCGACGTCGGGGTGGCCGGTCAGGACGGTTTCGACCTCGCCGAGCTCGATCCGGAAACCGCGCACCTTGACCTGGTCATCGGCGCGCCCCGCGTACTCCAGCTCGCCGTCGCTGTTCCAGCGCGCCAAGTCGCCGCTCCGGTACATCCGGCTCCCGGCAGGGCCGAACGGATCGGCCACGAACCGCTGCCCCGTCAAGCCGGGGCGCCCCGAATAGCCCCGCGCCACCCCGGCACCGGCGACGTACAGCTCGCCCACCACTCCCGGCGCAACCGGTCGCAGGTTCGCATCCAGCACGTACACCCGCAGGTCCGCCAGCGGCCGGCCGATCACGCTGCGGCCGTGGCGATCCTCGGCGTCGATCTCCGCGTGGGTGACGTGCACGGTGGTCTCGGTGATCCCGTACATGTTCACCACCGCGGGCATGCCGGTTTCCCAGACCGGGACGCGAGCCGGGTCCAGGGCCTCGCCGCCCAAGACCACGCAGCGCACCCGCCAACCGTCCCGTCGGGACGGCTCGTCCTCCAGGGCCCGCACCAACTGGTAGAACGCCGACGGGGTCTGGTTCAGCACCGACACCTGCTCACGGACCAGCAGCTCCGCGAAATCCGCCGGGGAACGCGTCACCTCCCACGGCACGACCACGAGCCGCCCGCCGCCGGCCAGCGCGCCCCATATCTCCCACACCGAGAAGTCGAACGCGTACGAGTGGAACAACGTCCACACATCGCCGGGTCCCGCATCGATTCGGGAGCCGGCGACCGCCAACAACCTCGCGACGTTCGCGTGATCGACCACCACGCCCTTCGGCCGTCCCGACGAACCCGAGGTGTAGAGGAGGTACGCCGCGTTGCCCACGCGCAGCGGGGCAGCGCGATCGGCATCGGAGAGGTCCGCATCCGGCATCCCGGCCAGCACGCCGGCCGTGCGTGGATCATCGACGACCAGACGGGGCGTTCCGGGTGGCAGGGCCCGTTCGACCTCGGTGGTCGTCAGCACCAGCACGGGCTCGGCGTCGGCGAGCATGAACCCGATCCGATCGGCGGGCTGATCCGGATCGATGGGCAAGTAGGCGGCGCCGGCCTTGAGCACGGCCAGCATCGCCGAGATCATCGCGGGCGATCGCGGAAACGCCAATCCCACAACGCTTTCCGGCCCCACCCCGCGATCCGCCAAGCACCGCGCGAGCCGGTTCGCGCGGGAGTTCAGCTCCGCGTAGGTCACCGACTCGCCACCGCACGCCACCGCCACGGCGTCCGGCGACTCCGCCACCCGAGCCTCGAACAGCTCCGGCAGCGTGGCGACCGGGACATCGGCTTCCCGCCGCGCTTCGAGCAGCAGGCGCCGCTCCGCCCCGGACAGGACCTCGACGTCCCCGACCCGGACGTCGGGGTCGGCCACGACTGCTTCCAGCACCCGAACCAGCCGCCGGAGCAGCGCCTCGGCGGTGTTCGGCCGGAACAGGTCCGCGCTGCATTCGAGGAAGAGGTCGAGCCCGCCGTCCGTCCCGCCGTGCTCGAGTGCGGTGAAGGCGAGGTCGAACTTGGCGGTCCGGGCCGCGGCCGTCACCTGCTCCACGTGGACGCCGGGCAGTCGGAGCGCCCCGACCGGCGCGTTGCCGGCCGTGAGCGAGACCTGGAACAGCGGGGGTCGGGCGAGGGATCGCTGCGGGTTGAGCGCTTCGACGAGCCGCTCGAAGGGCAGGTCCTGGTGGGCGTAAGCGGCCAGGTTCGTCTCACGGACCCGCGCGAGCAGTTCCCGGAAGCTCGGATCACCGGAAGTGTCGGTCCGCAACACCAGCGTGTTGACGAAGAACCCCACCAGATCCTCGGTCGCCTGCTCCGTGCGCCCGGCGATCGGACTCCCGATCGGAATGTCCGCACCCGCACCCAACCGCGTCAACAACACCGCCAACGCGGCCTGCACCACCATGAAGGTGCTCACCTGGGACGCCTGGGCCAGTTCGACCATCCTCCGATGCGCCTCGGGGGCGACGGCGGCCGAATGGGTCCACCCCTGGTACGAAGCGGTTGCCGGACGCGGCTGGTCGGTGGGAAGGGCGATTTCTTCCGGAAGACCCCGCAGGGCTGCTTTCCAGAACTCCAGCTGGCGGGAGATCACGCTGTCCGGATCTTCTTCGCTGCCCAGGACTTGCCGCTGCCACAACGCGAAATCCGCGTACTGCACCGGCAATTCCCGCCAACCCGGCGCTTCACCGGCGAACCGCGCGGCATACGCCGCGGCCAGGTCCCGCAGCAGGGGACCTACCGACCAACCGTCGCCGGCGATGTGGTGCAACACCACCGACAGCACGACCTCGCGCTCGTCCACCACGAGGATTCGCGCACGGACCGGTGCCTCGCAGGACAGGTCGAAACCCCGCTCGACCTGATCGGCCAACACCTCCTCGACGTCATCCGCGGAGACCGCGAGCACCGGAACGTCCAGAACATCCCGGGCATCGCCGACCACCCGCTGGAACGGCACCCCCGCCACGTCCGGGAACGCCGTCCGCAGGACTTCGTGACGATCGACCACGTCCCACACCGCCGCCTGCAACGCGGGAACGTCGACCTCGCCGGTCAACCGCCAAGCAAGCGGAATGTGGTACGCCGAACCAACCGCGTCCAGCTTGTCCACGAACCACAACCGGTACTGCGCGAACGACAACGGCACCCGCTCCGGCCGAACCATCCCCGCCAACACCGGGCGCACCGACTCGTCATCGCCGTCCAACCGCGCGGCCAACTCCGCCACGGTCGGCGCCTCGAACACCGCACGCACCGACAACCCCACGCCGCACGCGGTACGGATGCGACTCACCAACCGAGTCGCCAGCAACGAATGACCACCCAGATCGAAGAAGCCGTCGTCTATCCCCACCTCGTCCACGTCCAGGACCTCGGCGAACAACCCGCACAGCAGTTCCTCGCGCGGCGTCCGCGGCGGCGTGATCGCCTTCCCGGAGCCGAAGTCCGGCGCGGGCAGCGCCTTCCGGTCCAGCTTCCCGTTGGCGGTCAGCGGAAGACTCTCCAGCAGGACCACCGCCGAAGGCACCATGTGATCCGGTCGGCTGCGGGCCACCTGAGCCCGCACCTCCGCCGGATCGCACCCCCCGGCCTCGGGGACGACATAGGCGATCAGGCGCTTCTCGCCCTCCTGCTCCTCCCTCGCCACGACCACGCACTGCGCGACCCGCGGGTGCGCAGCGACCGCGGCCTCGATCTCGCCCAGTTCGATGCGGAAACCGCGGACCTTGACCTGGTCGTCGGCGCGACCGAGGAACTCCAGCTCCCCGTTCCGGTTCCAGCGCACCCGGTCGCCGGTCCGGTACATCCGCCCGCCGGCGGCGCCGAACGGATCGGCCACGAAGCGCTCGGCCGTCAACCCGGCACGCCCCGAGTACCCGCGCGCCACCCCGGCGCCTGCGATGTACAGCTCGCCCACCACCCCGGCGGGCACCAGCTCCAGAGCGGGGCCCAGCACGTAAGCCCTGGTGTTCGGCACCGGCGGCCCGATCGGCACCTGCGGCGGCTCGTCGCCGTCGGAGTACCAGACCGCGGAGTAGACCGTGGCTTCGGTCGGCCCGTAGAAGTTCAGGATCCGGCAGTTCGGGAAGACCGCGCGGATGTCCCGGACGAGCCGGGCGGTGAAGGATTCGCCGCCCAAGATCACCGTGTGCACGCCCTCCGCCCGCTCCTGGCCGCGAATCACCTTCGCCAGGACCGACGGCACGGCGCTGACGAGGCCGCCGTCCGACAGCACCTGCGGGCGCTCCGCCAAGGTGAGGAGATCGGGTACCACTTCGATCGCCCCGCCGGAGGTCAGCGGCGGGAAGATCTCCAGCACCGAGGTGTCGAAGCTCAGCGATGTCGAGGCGAGCACGCGGGCGAGTCGTTCCGGGCCGACGACCGCGTGCGCGCACGCGACGGAATCCGCCATCCCCGAGTGCGTGACGACGACCCCCTTGGGGGTTCCGGTCGAGCCGGAGGTGTACATGACGTAGGCCGGGTTCGCCGGATCCAGCGGACCATTCCGCTCGGCGTCGGTCAGGTCGGTACCGGCGTACCGGGCCAGCGCCTCGACGACACCCGGTTCGTCCAAGACCATTCGGCCGGTCGCGAACTGCTGCTCGACGTCGCTGCGGGCGAGCAGGAGCACCGGTGCGGAGTCGGCCACCATGAACGCCAGCCGGTCGGCCGGATATGCCGGATCCAGCGGCACGTATGCGGCCCCGGCCTTCAGCACGGCGAGCAGCGCCACCACCATCTCGACGGACCGGGGGATCGCGAGCCCCACCGCGGTCTCCGGCCCGGCCCCTTTCTCGACCAGGCATCGCGCCAACCGGTTCGCCCGCGCGTTCAGCTCGGCGTACGTCACCGCCGTCCCGTCACACAGCACCGCGACCGCGTCGGGAGTACGTGCGGCCTGCGCTTCGAAGAGATCGGGGACCACGGCACCGGGTGCCGCCTGACCGCCGTTCCACTCGTGGAGGAGCCGGTGGCGCTCGGCCGCTGCGAGGACGTCGAGCTCGTGCAGTGGCCGATCGGCATCGGCGGACGCCCGATCCAGCAGCCGCAGCAATCGTTGGAGGAGCTGCTCGGCGGTGTCCGCGTCGAAGAGGTCCACGCTGTACTCCACGGACACCTCCAGGCCGTCGGGGTGCTCTCCCGAGGCCGGGAGTTCGACCGCGGTGAAGGCGAGGTCGAACTTGGCGGTGCTGATGGGGACGGCAATCGGCTCGGCGTTCCCGCCGGGCAGGTCGAGCGCGGCGATGGGTCCGTTGTTGAACGCGAGAGCCACCTGGAACAGCGGGTGACGGGCCAGGGACCGCTGCGGGTTCAACGCCTCCACGAGCCGCTCGAACGGCAGATCCTGATGGGCATACGCAGCCAGGTTCGTCTCACGAACCCTGCCCAGCAGCTCCCGGAAACTCGGATCCCCCGAAGTATCCGTCCGCAACACCAACGTGTTGACGAACGCACCGACAAGATCGTGCAACGCCTCATCGTCGCGCCCGGCGATCGGACTCCCGATCGGGATGTCCGTCCCCGCACCCAACCGCGTCAGCAACGCGGCGAGCGCGGCCTGCACGACCATGAAGGTGCTCGCCCGGCACTCCCGGGCCAGCTCGACCAATCGCCGGTGCACACCCGGCTCGACGACGGCCGAAAGAGTCCGGCCCCGATACGACGCCACGGCCGGCCGAGACCTGTCCACCGGAAGCGCCAGTTCCTCCGGAAGGCCCCGCAGAGCCTGCCTCCAGAAATCCAGCTGACGCGAAATCGCACTGCCGGGGTCGTCCTCGCTGCCCAGGGTTTTCCGCTGCCACAACGCGAAATCCGCGTACTGGACCGGCAATTCCCGCCAACCTGGTGCCTCGCCGGTGCACCGTGCCGCGTATGCGACGGCCAAGTCCCGCACCAGCGGCCCCACCGACCAACCGTCACCGGCGATGTGGTGCAGAACCACCAGCAGGACGCGGCCGCCGCCGACGATCTCCCACGATCGCACCCTGATCGGCGGCTCCACCCCCAGGTCGAAGGCCTGCGCAGAATGCTCGGCGACCACCCGCTCGACGTCGTCGGATCCGATCTCCGCTTCGGCAGTGCCGAAGGCTCGTTCCAGCGCGGTGTCGGCGTCCAGGACCTGCTGCCAGGGCACGCTGTCCTCGCCGAACGGGAATACCGTCCGCAGCGCCTCGTGGCGCGTGAGGACGTCCCGCACCGCCGTTTGCAGGGCGACGATGTCGACCTCACCGGGGATCCGCCACGCCAGGGGGAGGTGGTACGCCGAGCCGGTCGCGTCGAGCTCCCCCACGAACCACAAGCGGCGTTGGGAGAAGGACAGCGGAACCCGTTCCGGCCGCTGCTCGGCGCGCAGCGCCACCGGGTGATGCACCCCCTCCTCGGTGTCAATCCGGATGGCCAGCTGTGCCGCTGTCGGTGCCTCGAACACCGCGCGCACGGACAACTCCACACCGCACTCGGCACGGACACGGCCGGCCAATCGAGTCGCCAGCAACGAGTGGCCGCCCAGGTCGAAGAAGCTGTCTTCTACCCCCACCTCCGCAACGCCCAGCACCTCGGCGAACAACCCGCACAACAACATCTCGCGCTCAGTGCTCGGCAGAACCTTCACCACACCGGAACCGAAATCGGGAGCGGGCAACGCCTTCCGATCCAGCTTTCCGTTCGCCGTCAACGGGAAACCGTCGAGGACCACCACAGCCGACGGGACCATGTAGTCGGGCAGCCGCCGAGCCGCGTACGCCCGCAATTCGGCCGGGTCGCCGGCATCGGCCACCACATAGGCGACCAGGCGCTTCTCCCCCGGCCGGTCCTCACGGGCCACTACCGCGCACTGCGCCACCGCCGGATGAGCAGCCAGCACCGCCTCGACCTCACCCAACTCGATCCGGAAACCACGAACCTTGACCTGATCATCAACCCGGCCAACGAACTCCAGCTCCCCATCCCGGTTCCAACGCGCCAAATCCCCGGTCCGGTACATCCGCCCACCCGCAGGACCGAACGGATCAGCCACGAAACGCCCAGCCGTCAACCCAGGACGCCCGAGATAGCCCCGGGCCACCCCGGAACCAGCGATGAACAGCTCACCGGTCACTCCGGGAAGCACCGGCCGCAGGTTCGGGCCGAGGACGTAGACGCGGGTATTGCCCAACGGCTGGCCGATGGTCACCCGACCATCGCGATCGATCTCCGCCGCCGTCGACCACACCGTGGCCTCCGTCGGCCCGTAGAGGTTGACGACCTCACCGGCCAAACCGCGCAGCCGGACCGCCAGCTGCTCTGGCAGGGCCTCGCCGCCGGTCAACACCCGCAGCCCGTGAATCATCCCCGGCGCTTCGGACACCAGCGCCTGCCACAGAGCCGGTGTCGCCTGCATGACCGTCACCGCGTGGTCGGCCACCAACGCCGCCAACGCCCGCGGATCTCCGACCTCACCACCTCGAGCCACGACCACCGCCGCACCGGCGAGCAGCGGCGCCAGCAACTCCACCACGGCGATGTCGAACGACAAGGTCGTCACCGCGAGCAACCTGTCCCCTGGGCGGGCCCCCAACCACGGATCGACAGCCGCGACGAACCCGCACGCATTCCGGTGAGAGACCACCACGCCCTTCGGGCGCCCCGACGAACCCGACGTGAACAAGACGTACGCCGCGTCGTCGAGCTGCACAGCAGCACGATCCGCACAAGTGATTTCCGCACCCGAAGCGCCGGCCACCGCGGCCGCGGTTCCCGGATCGTCCAGCACGAGAACCGGAAAACCCGGTGGCATCGCGTGTTCGGCTTCGACCGTCGTCACCACCAGCACCGGCTCGGCGTCGGCCAACATGAACCTGATGCGCTCGGCCGGGAAGCCCGGATCGACCGGCACATACGCGGCACCCGCCTTGAGCACCGCCCACACCGCCACGACCATCTCGACCGACCGCGGAACCGCAAGCCCCACAACACAACCCGGCCCGGCACCACGATCGATCAGACACCGAGCAAGCCGATTCGCCCGAGCGTTCAGTTCCGCATACGACACCGACTCATCACGACACACCACCGCAGTGGCATCCGGCGACTCCGCTACCTGAGCCCCGAACAACTCCGGCAAGGTCGACTCGGCGACGACCACACCTTGCCCGTTCCACACCTCAAGCAGCTGGTACCGCTCTTCCTCGGTGAGGATGTCGATGTCCGCCACGAGCATGCCGGAATCGGCGGCCATCGACTCAAGCACGCGAACGAACCGCCGCAGGACCAGTTCCGCTTCCTCCGCGGTGAAGCAATCCGGCCGGTAGTCCAGGCGCAACGTCAGCTGCTCGTCCCCCGGCAGCACCACCAACGCCAACCCGTAATGCGTCGAGTCGAGACCTTCGACGTTCGCGACGCCCAGCGAAGGCCCCGCTGCCGCTTCGACAGCCGTTCCTGGCTTGGTCGGGTAGTTCTCGAAGATGACCACCGAGTCGAACAGCTCACCAACACCCAGCGCACCCTGGATCTCCGGCAGCCCCACATGCCGGTACGGCATCAACCCGATCTGCGCGGACTGGACCTCCGCCAGCAAATCTCCGACACGCGTCCCAGGCGACCACCGAACCCGCGCCGGAACCGTGTTGACGCACAACCCCACCAGCGACTCGACGCCCCGGACTTCCGGGGGGCGAACCGCCACCACAGAGCCGAAAACCACGTCCTCGCAGCCGACCAACCCGCCGAGCAACACCCCCCAAGCAACCTGAACCACCGACGACAACGTCACACCGCGCTCAGCCGCCAGACACCGCAAATCGCCCAGCAAACCCGCCGAGACATCAGCCACCGCACGATCCGGCACCACTCCGCCCCGACCCGCGCCCGGAGCCACCAAAGTCGGCTGTTCCACCGCCGAAAGAGCCTCACCCCACGCCCGAACGGCCCCCGCACCGTCCTGATCCGACAACCACGCCAGGTACTCCCGCCACGCCGGAGCCGGTGGGAGCCCGCTGGTGTCGCCGTCTCGGGAGTACAGCTCGACCAGCTCATCGACCACGATCGGCAGCGACCAACCGTCGAACAGGGCGTGGTGGCACGTCATCACCAGGCGGACGCGGTCAGCGGCGAACCGCACCGCCATGAAGCGCACCAGCGGCGGTCTCCCCAGGTCGAACCGCTCGTTCCGGTCCGCCGCAAGGACATCCGCGAAGGCGGCCTCCGGGTCGGCCGCCGCCACCAGGTCGAGTTCCCGCCAAGGCACCCGCACCCGCCGGGCGATCACCTGCACCGGCTCCCGGCCACCGCGGCGCACGAACGCCGCGCGCAAGCTCGCGTGCCGGTCCACCAACGCCTGAGCGGCTGCCCGCAACCTCGGGACGTCGCAATCGCCTTCGAGATCGACGCGCAGCTGGACGATGTAGACGTCCGGCCCCTGCTCGTCGTACCAGGCGTGGAACAGCAACCCCTCTTGCAGCGGGGTAAGCGGGAGAATGTCCTCGACTGCTGATTTCTTAGCGGTCACGGCAAACCTCACCAGTCCAGCCGGATTTCCACTGCAACGTTAGAACGACAACATCGGAAAACAAACAGCTGCGATCGCCCTGGGCGCACCTTTCAGCGACAGCGGAAACCATGCGACACCCACATGACCCGCACGGGATTTCACGAGTGCTCGAATTCCGCCCGACAGCGAACGAAGCAACCGAATTCCGCATTATCGCAGCAATTCGAACACCGCCATCTGAGGTTCCGCCACCCGCACCGCCACCCAAAACGAGGTTGGAAAAGTCTCAATTCACCCAGCGGCCATCGGCGGCTCCAGGTTCCCGATCGCGACCAGGTAGTCCAGGCAACCCGATATCAGTTCCGAGACGCCCACCGGAGGAGCTGTTTCCGAGCCGCCCGCCCGATCCGCCTCGAATGGGCGGCCGACATTTCGGAGCGGCAGGTCCGGCGCCGGTCCTTCCTCGCCCAACAGCGGCAGGAACGGGAGCAGCGCATTCTCCGCGCCGGCTTCCACCGCAACGCGCAGATCCCTGCGCCACTCCCCGTACGGCTTGCGCGACACCCGATACCCCGAATCGCTCAGCAGGTCCACGAGCACCGCCCAGCGCACGGGCGGAGCACCCGGCAGGTGGTGCGCTTGGCCCAACCCCGTTCCGCTCAACGCGATTCGCGCGATGGACGCCGCAACGAAATCGACCGGAACCGCGTCGACGAACAGGTCCAGGTCCGGCGCCGAGCCCAGCTGGATGCAGCCCTTCAGCCAGGCGCACAAGAACAGCTCCGGCGGGCAGGCCCCGGTCGCTCGACCCCCGACGACCTGCCCGGGGCGGTGGATCGCGACCGGGAGGCCGCGCCGCCCGGCCTGCGCGACGAGGCGGTCCGCCACCCACTTGGTCTGCGCACGACCGCCGATCACACCGTCCACATCAGGCGGTTCCACCTCGCCGACAGGCTGCACGCCCAGGGCATCGGGGAACACCTCGAGCGATGACACGTAGTGCACCGGTTTCACGCGACCTCGGCACGCCAGCCGCAGGACTTCCAATGTTCCCAACACGTTCGTCGTCTTGAGCTGCCGATAGGAAAGCACGGCGCTGGTCCCGGCGCCGCTGTGCAGCACCAGATCGGCCCGCCGTGCCAGTTCCTCGTACGCGGGACGTTCCAGGCCGAGGTAGGGGCGGCTGAGGTCGGCGGGCACCCCGACCAGACGTCGTGCATCCGCCCTGCGCCACAGACCGTACGCGGCCAGGTTCTTCCGGACCCGGTTCACGGCACCGTCCCGGTCGCCGGCCCGCACGACGACGTGCACGTCGGCATCGGAGCGGTCCAGCACGTCGCGGAGCAGGAACGCGCCCACGAACCCGGTCGCGCCGGTCAGCACGACATTCCGGAAGGGCGCGACCGGCTCGACGACCCGACCTGGCCGGACGTCGTCCGGCAGCAGCGCTTCCGCAGCCAGGGCGTCGGGGTCGATTCCGCGCGATCGGTCGCTGGGAACGGCTTCATCGCCGACCAACCGCGCCAGCTCCGCGATGACGGGCCCTGCGTACAGCTCGTGCGGCCCGATTTCGACGCCGCACTCGTCCCGCACCCGGTCCAGCAAGACCGCGGCGGTCAGGGAAGTGCCGCCCAGATCGAAGAAGTCGTCCGCGACGCCGACCCGGTGCACGCCGAGCACGTCCTGCCAGATGCCGACCAGCCGGGCTTCGACCGGACCGGTCGGCGCGGCGTACGCGGTTCCGGCCAGCCCGTCGGGATCCCGGCCGCCGACCTCGATCCGCCCCGGGACCATGGCTCCGGGAAGGCTCTCCCGGGCGAAGGCGCGTAGTGCCGCGCGGAACCCGGGCGCCCGCGCCACGGCCAGCGGATCGGTTGCCCCGGTCTTCATCGGCGCCGCTCCACCGGCTCGAAAGCAGCGTCGAACTCGTGCAGGCCGCCATGTTCCGGGACCAGCAGCCGGACCCTCGCGCCGTGCCGCTCACCGAACTCCACGACGCTCTCCGGGTCGACGGCCGACGACCCGTCGACCTCCCACAGCAGCCGCTCCAGCTCCCAGGCCGTGGTGTCGTCCGCAATCCCGCCGAGCAGTCGGAGCAGTGCCCGCGGGCGCACCAGCCGGCGATTGGGGATGCCGTTGACGGTCAGCGGCCCGGTGCCGATCCGCTGGGCGAGGCCGTCCAGTCCGGCCGGGAGTTCCGACCAGGCCAACGCATCGGGGACCGGGCCGCCGGGCGGCTCGTCGAGCAGCAGGGTGACGTCGTAGCGGAAGCAGGTCGGCTCGTTGACCTCGTGCCCGCGCTTGAGCTCGATCCGCGCGTGGCCGAACCGCCTGAAGTACGCGGGCGAAAGGCACAACTCCGGCTCGCCCGCGACGCTTCGCCAGATCGCCGCAGCGAGTCCCGCCGCCGACGTCAACGGTTGGCAGCGCTTGAGCTCCGCTGCCGCGTAGCGCGCGTCCAGCTCCGCCAAGCCCCGCACGTCGCCGACGAAGACCGCGCGCCGACCGACCCGGGCGGCCTCGGCGAGAACGCGCTCCAGGTATCCGGTGCTCGGGAAGTACTGGACGACGGAGTTCAGCACCACCACGTCGGCGCTGGCGGTCGGCATGCCGGCGAGCGCGGCGGCGTCGGCGTGGTCGATGACGACGTTGTGCGGTGGCTCGGGGCCGAGCGACTGCCGAGCCGCTCCGACGGCCGACGAGGAGGGCTCGATCCCGCGGTATTCCGCGATGTGCGGGAGCAGCGCGCGCATCAGCAGTCCGGGGCCGGCACCGACGTCCACGACCGACTGCGGCGCCAGGTCCGCGATGCGGCGCGCGGTGTGGTCCAGCCACGCGCGCATGTCCTGGGGCGGAATCGGTTCGACGGCACCGGTTCCCGGCTCGGCGGCGGCATAGATCCGCTCCCACTCCTGGCACCAACGGCGCACGTGGGCCTCTTCGGCGACGTGGTCGGTCGGCTCGGCCACCGGGGCGACCCGCGCGACCAGCTGCGCGCCACCGGACCGACCGGTGCTCGCGGTCACCTCGACGGATTCGACCTGGGCATGCTGGGAAAGCACGTTCTCCACCTCGGCGAGCTCGACCCGGTGCCCGAGGACAGTCACCCGGCGATCATCACGCGCCTGGAGCGTCAGGGTTCCGTCCGCTCCCCGGCGCACGCGGTCCCCGGTCCGGTAGGCGGCTCCGGATCCGCTCGCGACGAACCGCTGCGCGGTGAGCCCGGGCTGCGCGAGGTAGCCCGCGGCGATCCCGGCCCCGCCGATCAGGAGCTCACCGACCGCTCCGACCGGCACCTCCCGCAGGTCCTCGTCCACCACCAGCACCTCGGTGCCCGGCAGCGCTCGGCCGATGGACACCGCCGCGTCCGGGCCGATCTCGTGGACCGCGGCCCAGGAAGTCGTCTCCGGTGAGCCGTATGCGGCGAACAACCGCACCCCCGGCAACGCGGCCGACAGGCGTCGCGCCAGATCCGCTGGGATCGCCTCCCCGCCGACGAGCACCACGCGGGCGCCCCTCAACGACTCCAAGCCGGCCGGCTGTGCGGCCAGGAAGGACGGCGTGCACTGCAGCAAGGTGACGTTGTGCCGCCGGACGAGCTGCGCGAACGAGTGCTCGGCGTCGGCCACCTCCTCCTCGTGCAGTTCTTTCAGCCGGTTCAGCGTGGGCAGGCCCGCGATCACCTCGTCGACGGCGACCCCGAAGTCGATCAGGCACGCGATCTCGTCCGCACCCGCGGCTGCCAGCCTGCGCACCACTTCGACGCCCTCCGCCGGCGAACCGAACAGGCCGGACCGCTCCAGGTACCTGTCGAGCGCCAGGTCCAGCACCGATTCGAGGTCCTCGTCGGTGACGGCGGTCCCGGCACCGAACAGCACCCGGCTGAGCTCCGCGGAGCTGCGCAGGTACTCCCGGAACGGGCCCCTCGCCAGCGCCTTCGCCCGCTCCGCGTCGTCGAGCAGGAAGGTGTGCACCATGACCGACACCCGGCCCGGCCCGGCGAACCCGTGCCCGGCCCTGGCGTTCCGGTACGCCGCGATCTTCACCGCCAGCTCGTCGAGGTCCTGCCCGAGCAGGTGGGTGAGCACGTTCACCCCGGCCGCCCCCGCTCGCTCGAAGGTCTCCACCGAGCCCGCCGAGGTGAGCCAGATCGGGGGCTCGCCCTGCACCGGCGACGGGAAGACCCGCACATCGACCTCCGCGCCGTCGCCGCCCCGCCGCCGAACCGGCTCCCCGCGCCACAGCCGCCGGAACTCGTCCAGCTGCTCGGCCATCCGCTGCTTGCGGCGCGGGAAGTGGTCCGGGAAGAACACGAAGTCGTTGGTGTTCCAGCCGGATGCGAACGCGAGGCCGACCCGGCCATCGGAGAGGTTGTCCACCAAGGACCACTCCTCGGCGATGCGGACCGTGTCGTGCAGCGGCGCGACCACGCTGCCGCACCGCAGTCCGATCCGCTCGGTCACCGTCGCCAGCGCCGCGGCCATGACCGCCGGGTTCGGGTACAGGCCGCCGAAGGCGTGGAAGTGCCGCTCGGGGGTCCACACGGCCTCGAACCCGTGGGCGTCGCCGAACTTCGCGGCCTCCAGCACCAGGCGGTAGCCGTCGCGCCGCTGCTCGTCGGCCGTGGCGGCGGCGAAGAAGAACAGGCTGAAGCCGAGCGGGTGCTCGGCGGCGGGAGCCGGGTTCTCGATCAACCGGTCCCCGGCGACGACGACCTTCGCGCCGCAGGTCAGCGGCCACAGCAGTGCCAGCACCCCGGCGTCGGAGGAGATGCTGGTCAACGCGAGGACGACGTCCGATTCCGCGCAACCGATCCGGTCGCGCATCCCGGCGAAGCGGCCGAGCGCGTTGCGGTGCCGGACCACGATTCCCAGCGGCCGACCGTGCGGTCCCGAGGTGTACATGACGTACGCCGGGTACTCACCGTCCACAACGGACTCCGGTGGTGCGGTGGGCCGCCGGGCGATCTCCGCGGCGTGCGCGTCGATGCGCACGAGGTGGCGGGCGGGAAGCCCCGATGGGCCGGCGCCGCTGGTGATCAGGCAGTGCAGGTCGGCGTCGGATGCGATGAGCGCCAGCCGCTTCGCCGGTTCGGCGGGGTCGAGGGCCACGAACGAGCCACCGGCCTTGAGCACGGCCAACAGCGCCACGACCAGGTCCGGCCCGCGGCGCAGACCCACGCCGACCAGGGAACCCGGCCCCGTGCCCAGCGCGCGCAGGTGGTGCGCGAGCTGGTTCGCCCTGGCGTCGAGCGCCGCGTAGCTCAGCTCGGACCAGCGGTGCGCGATCGCCACCGCGGCCGGGCTCCGCCGCACCTGGTCCTCGATCGCGCCGTGAATCGTGGCCGCAGTTTCAATTGAAACTGCGGTCGCGGTGCCATCACGAACGCCGACCATGTCGCACCCCTCCCGGCCCGGCTCGCATCATCGGTCTGCGGCGACCGGTTCGAGCTCGCCGGCCAGCCGCGCCCGCAACCCCGCCTTGTCGACCTTCCCGGTGCCGTTGCGCGGCAGGACGTCGCAGTGGTGCACTGCGGTGGGGAGCTTGAACCGCGCCAACCGCTCCCCGAGGAACGCGCGGATCTCCTCCAGGGTGGCCGCGCCGTCCTGGCACACGACCACGACGGGGGTCTCGTCCCACTTCGGGTGCGGCACGCCCACCACGGCCACCTCGCGGACGCCCGGGAACTCGGCCATCAGCCGCTCGATCTCGGCGGGATAGATGTTCTCCCCACCGCTGATGATCACGTCCTTGAGCCGGTCGACGACGTAGAGGTGGCCCTGCTCGTCCAAGTGTCCGATGTCGCCGGAGCGGAACCAGCCGGCGTCGTCCACCGCCTTGCGAGTCGCGTCCGGGTCGTTCCAGTACCCGGAGATCACGTTCGGCCCGCGGACGCAGATCTCGCCGGGCTCGCCCGGTTCGGTCACCGCGGCCCCTGTCGTCGGATCGATCAGCCTGATCTCGGTGTGCGGCATGGGGAAACCCGCCGACCCGGGGTTGCCGTCCACCAACTGCGGAGGCAGGTAGGTCGCCAGCGGCGCGGTCTCGGTCAGGCCCCACGCCTGCTGCAGCTTCACACCCCGCGCCGAGTAGTCGCGGACGAGCTGGTCCGGGACCGGCGCGCCACCGACGATCGCGGCGCGCAACGCCGACAGGTCGGCCCGCTCGAAACCGGGGGTCCGGGCGATGGCGTCGAACATCGTCGGCACCGCGATCAGGTTGGCCACCCGATGCGCCACCAGGTCTTCCAGGCACTGCTCGGCGTTGAACGCGCGCCGGACCACCAAGGTGCCGCCGTGCGCGAAGGTGCCCATGGTGAAGCCGCTGAGCCCGGCGATGTGGAACATGGGCGCGATGACCAGGGCCGGGTCGCGGAACCGGGTTTCGATCGCGGTCGCCGTGTTGACCTGGTTCCACCACAGGTTCCCGTGGGTCAGCAGCGCGCCCTTGGGCCGCCCGGTGGTCCCGGACGTGTACATGAGCAGGGCGACGTCCGCCTCCCGGACGTGCACCGGTTCGTCGTCCCGGTCCGGCGAAGCCGCCGCCGACAAGCGCTCCCAGCGCGGGTGAGCGGGTTCGGCCGCCGAGTCGAGCAGGAAGCGGCGCACCGGGACCGAGTCGGCGATGCCGTCGACCAACGCCCGCTGCTCGTCCTCGACGACGAGCGTGTGCGCACCGGAATCGCCGAGCAGGAAAGCCACTTCGTCGCTGGACAGCCGGAAGCTCAGCGGTAGGAAGATCACGCCGAGGTGCGCCGCGGCAAGCGCGGTCTCCAGCAGCAGCGCGCTGTTCCGACCGAGGTAGGCGACCCGATCACCGCGGCGGAGCCCGCCATCGGCGAGCACCGCCGCCAACCGCCGCACCCGGGCGGACAGCTGCGCGTAGCTGATCTCGGTGCCCTCGTAGACGATCGCCGTGGTGCCGCCGGCAACCCGAGCCCACCGGTGCACGGCCGCGGCCGAACTTATGTTGCCTTCCCTCATCTCGCCCTCCAGGTCGCGCGGAATGGTCGTTCAGCCGCAGCCACCGGCATGCCCCTGGTCGCCGCCGAGGCCCGGGTCCGGCTCCGCGGCCGCAACGGGCACCGGCGCGGCGGCCGTGCCGGCCACCGACCGGACGAAGGCCGGCAGCCGGTCCACGCCCCAGAACTTGTTGAAGCGGTCCACGAAGAACGGGACCCCGAACACGCCGTCCTCGTCGATGTCGAGCAGCGCCGCGGTCCCCCGTCGACGCAGTTCCTCGTCGTCGACCGCGTTCGAGACGCGGTCCGGCGGCAGCCCGAGCTCGGCGGCGAGCTCCGCCATGGTGGCGCGGTCGCAGATGTCACGCCCTTCCTGCCAGCGGGCGCGATAGGCGCGGTCGACGAACTCCCGCCCCAGTCCCTCGTCCAGCGCGACGAAGTACGCCAGGTGCGGCACTTCCCACACCGGGTCGCGGTCGACCGGCCAGGTCGGTTCGAGACCGCGCTCGCGGGTGAGCCGGCGCACGTCCTGGAGGATGTAGAGGCTCTTGGCGCGGGACATCGCCACGTAGGGGAAGCTGCCGCCCGCATCGGCCAGCATCCGTTCGCTGCGGGCGTCCGGTTCCCAGAACGGTCGCCACTCGACCGCTGCCGCCACCTCGGGGTGCCGGTCCACCAGGTCTCGGTAGGCGAGCCAGGAATACGGGCTGCGCAACGAGAAGTACCACCTGGGGAAGCTGTTCTTCCTGGGCATGACGGGTTCTCCGCTCCTCGGCCGGCTCAGATGACGATGCCGCCATCGATCTGCAGCACGCTGCCGGTCACGTACTCGGCGGACACCAGGTAACCGACCATGTCGGCCACCTCTTCCGGTCGGCCGAACCGCCCCAGCGCGATGTTCGCCGCCGCGGCCGCGCGGGTGCTCTCGGACAGCCCGGCGGTCATGTCGGTCTCGACGAAGCCCGGCGCCACCACGTTCGCGCGGATGCCGTACTTCCCGACCTCCTTGGCGAGCGCCTTGGTGAAGCCGATGATCCCGGCCTTGGACGCCGAGTAGTTGGTCTGCGTGGCGTTGCCGTGGACCCCGGCCACCGACGAGATGTTGACGATGCAACCCCGCTTGCGCTTCATCATCTCGAAGACGACGGAGCGGCAGACGTGGTAGGTGCCGTCGAGGTTGGTGTCCAGGACCTGGTGCCAGTCCTCGTCCTTCATCAGCAGCAGCGGGTTGTCCCGGACGATGCCCGCCGAGGTCACCGCGACGTCGATGGGCCCGAGTTCTTCCTGGGCGTCGGCGACCAGCGCGCGCACCTCATCCGCCCGCGACACGTCCGCCTGCTCGGCGACCACCCGCGCCCCCAGGTCGCCCGCTTCCTTCTCCAGCAGCGCGGCCGCTTCGGGGTTCGACGCGTAGCAGAACGCCACGTCGAACCCGTCCCGCGCCAACCGCAGCACGGTCGCCCTGCCGATCCCCCGCGATCCGCCCGTGACCAGGGCGACCCGCCTGTCCGTGTCCGTCATCCGCCCGTCCCCTCCGCTCCGGCCGCCGCGCCGGTCAGTTCGGATGCCGGTCGCAGCGCCATCACCACCTGGTCGATCTCCATCACGACCTCGCCGCCGACCGCGCTCTCCCCTTCGAAGATCGCCGTGTCGGCGAACGTCCGCGCCAAGCGGACCCGGTGCTCCACGACGTCGCCGGGGCGGACCCGCCCGGTGCGGCGCACGCCGGCGATCCCGCCGAAGAGCATCACCGCGCCGGTACGCACGTCGGGGTTCGGCTTCGCCCCCGCGATGAGCAATCCCGCCGCCTGGCACCAGGATTCGAGCAGCAGCACGCCCGGGTAGTCGTAGTCCTCGTCGTCGGCGTCGTCCGCGAGCTCCCGGTACCACGGCTCGTTGCAGGTGACCGCCTTCAGCGCGGTGAGCCGCTCGCCGGGGACGAGATCGACGACCCGGTCGACGAGCAGCATCGGGTGGCGGTGCGGCAGGATCTGCTTGATCCCGGCGATCCCGCCGGCCCCCGCGGTCACCGCGCCCGCCTCCGCGAAGCTGATCCGGACCTGCGCGGCGGGCCCGCGCTCGGTGGCGACCGAGGCGGCACAGGTCCAGCCGGCACTGCGCCGCCGCCACCGGAGGTCCGCGGTCAGCGAATCGCCCGGGAATACGGGGCTGGTGAAGCGAACCTTGTCGATGCCCGAGAGTTCCCACCGCTGCTGGGTTTCCGGGATGGCGGCCAGCGCACCGCGGTGGACGAACTCGACGATGTTCACCCCGGGGAAGATCGGGAATCCCGGGTAGTGGCCGGCGAAAACGGGGTCGCCGGGCTCGACGACCATCGCGAGCTCCTGGCCCGCGACCTCGATCGCGCCCGCGATCGGGCTGCACGCCGCGCGCATCAGGCGCCCCCCAACTTGGCCGCGAGCAGGTCGTGGGTCTTCGGCAGGGACGTCAGGCCCTGCACCTCGGGCTCGGTGAACTTCACCCCGTACTTCTTCTCCAGCACGACGATGACCTCCAACGCCAGCAGCGAATCGCCGCCGAGGTCCTCCACGAACCGGGCGTCGTCGGTCACGTCGGACACCTCGACGTCGAGCACCTCTGCGACGATGCGCCGCAGGTCCTCCGGGTCGATGGGCGTCGCGTCGGTGTCGGGCATCGTGTGCATCCCTTTCGTGGCGGTACTGCGCTGCAGAGCATGTTTCCGAACTCGTCCTGCGTAGCGGTGCGGGGAGCGGCCCCCTGCGGGAGTTACAGACGCCGTCTGGTCTGCGGGATCCCCGATCCACGTATGTCCGCTACGGCCCGGATCGGGCGGGGTCGACCAGCCCCAGCAGGGCCGCTCCGACGACGCCGTTCGATTCCGCCGAGGTGATCAGGACCGTCCGGGCACCGCCTGCCCCGCCGTCCTCCGCAAGTGCGAGAACAGCAGCGATCTGGAACGCCGCGGACGCTGCGGAGGTGTCCCCAATGGACTCTGCGCACGGCACGCGCTGGGGGGTGGCGGTGCCGAGCACGTCCGCGATGGCCGCGCGTTCCTCCTCTCCGTCGGCGCCGGGTGCCTGCGAGTCGGCGACCGCCCAGATCTCCTCCGGCGCTACCCCGGACCGATCCAGCAGGCGGCGCAGGCCCGCCCCGAGGACCGGGCGGATCTCCCGCCCGTCCTTGGCGAATCCGAACTCCAGGCCGATGACTTCGGCGATGCCGGGCCTGCCGTTGTCCCGGGCTGTGCCGGCGCGCTCCAGCAACCACACCGCGGCGCCCTCGCCCAGCACGTTGTCCCGGCGATCGGTGGCGTGCCATTCGAGCCAAGCGCGCGCGGTCGAGAACTCCTCGACCGCCCCGCACAGCAAGGTCTCCGCCCGGCCGGCCCGCTGCAGCCGCAGCGCGTACTGGAGGGCCAGCAGCCCGGTGGCCCGCCCGCCGGCGATGGTGGTGTTGGGTCCTTTGAGCCGGTGCCAGATGGCGGACTGACCGGCGGCGCAGTTCATCACCGTGTTCGGGAAGCGCGCCGGGTCGACCAGGTAGGGCCGCTCGCCGACCAGCGAGTCCCGGGTGAAGTCCATCATGCTCTGGGCGCTCCCGGTGCTGGTCCCCAGCGCCAGCCCGGTGTCCTCGCCAACGCCCGGCAGCCGCTCGCCGCCGGCGCCGTCCAGCAGCCGGCCGACCGCGGCGACGGCCAGCCCGCTCGCCCGGTCCATCGAGCGGGTGCCGCGCCTGCCCAGCACCGCCCTGATGTCGAAGCCGGGCACCAGGCGCGCCTCCTCGAACGGCACTCGCCACTCGCCGCGGTCGAGGCGGCCCGCGGGCTTGCGCCCCGAGCGCAGCCCTGCGGCGAACTCGGCGCTGCTCAACCCGAAGGGGGAAATGGTGGACCACGCGGAGATGACCGGGTTGCCGACGGCGGCGGTGAGGGCCATTCGTGTTTCCTCCGGCTGTGACGGGCGGATCGGGGCGGTCGGGCTCAGAAGAACCAGACCCGTTCGTAGTCGGGCCAGCGCGAAGCCGGCTCGTGCGCGGGAACGACGTGCACGCCGGGAACCAGGCGGTCTCGCGCGCTGGGGCCGAGGGCCGCCAGGTCCGGCTCCTCGACCCAGACCCCGACGCCGTCGTCGAGCAGCTGCCGCAGCGAGTGGCGGGGGTCGGGCAGCGAGTCGAGCACCCGGCCGGCGATGCGGATGGCGGGTTCGAACTCGGTGTCCACCGCGTATCCCGCCGCCGGCCCGCGCAGCGCGATGTCGACACCGCCGCTCTGGCGGTGCAGTTCGCGGACGAAGTAGAGGACGTCGGCGAACTGCGTCTCGACCGATCCCCGGTAGGCACGCTCGATGATCATCAGGGTGCTTCCGCTCGCCACGCTCAGCACACCCCCATCGCCAGGACCTTGTCGGTCGCCTGCACGTGCTCCCAGAACCTGGCCGGCGGGCGCTTGCGCACCTCCGGGATCTGCTCGGCCGCGCCGCGGTCCGCGCAGCAGAAGCGGCAGACGTACCAGTTGAGCCGATCCGGGTGCGCGCTCAGCAGCTCGCGCACGAGCCGCGCCGTCGACGGGTGGTCGGCGTGCCGATCGGCGAAGTTGATCGGCTTGCTGTCGCCGAGGCTGACCCGGGTCAGGCCGGTGGCGTCGCCGCACGTCCAGACCTGCACGGCGGCGCCGCGGTCGAGCAACGCATCCGCCAACCGGAACACGCTGGTCACCAGCTCGGTCTGGTGCGGCGTGCCGAGTACCTTCAGCAGCACGTCCGTGTGAGGAACCGCGAACACCATTTCAGTGCCACACCGCCCGAAGTCCCGTCTCCAGCAGTTTCTCGGCGACGTCGACCATTTCCACGACCCGGACGCCGGGGACCAGATCTTCGGCTCGCACGGCCCGCTGCCGCAGGGAGAACGAATCCACCCAGAGTTCGCCGCCGTTGCGCAGGAATCCGTCGATGCTCGGGAACGCATCCCGCACCGCGGCCGGCGCGGCGTTCTCGATGAGCAGGAGCGACACCGCGTCGCCGCCTTCGAGCAACCGGATCGCGTCGCCGACGAACCGGTCGCACCCGGCGCCCGCTCGGGTGCCGCCGCTCTCGATCAGCAAGTACTCGTGCATGGGTCTCCGTTCCCGCGCCGCGTGGGCCCGTCAACCGCCCAGCGCGCGCACCACGCGCTCGTCGAAGTTGACCAGCCGCCAGTCGCTGCGGCTCTCGATCAGGGCGTAGCCGTGGGTGATCCGCCCGGTGGCGGTCTGCACGAGCCGGCCGTCGCGGACGACGTAGCAGTCCATCCGCGAGGTGTAGGTGAAGTCCTTGAAGATGCCCTCGACGGTGTAGATCGTGTAGAGGTCCTCCTCCATCAGGGCCTCGTCCAGGATCTGGATGTTCGAGTGCGGGACGACCGGGATCCACCGCCGGTCGGCCAGCAGCTCGCGGATGGAGATGCCGCGGTCGGCGAGGAACAGGTCGACGACCTCCTCCATCTGCCGCAGGTAGCCCGACATCTGCAGCCGCTCGGTGAAGTGGCAGTAGGGGTAGGGGATGCGCCACTTCCAGCCGAAGGCGTTCTCCCCGGCGGTGAGCCGCTCCAGCACCGGGTCGCCGCCGGTGGTCCCGCGCCCCTGCTGGAGCGCGGTGTTGTCGGCGGGCTCGACGGTCGCAGCGGGGCGCGCGGCGGGCAGGTGCGCGCCGAGCTGAGGCACCACGAAACCGGCCAGTTCCGCGGGTGGTTCACCTGCGGCGGGCAGGTAGTCGGTGGGGCGCAACGAAACCTTGACCTTGGCGACCACCGCCTTGGTCGGTTGCCCGGCGCGCTCCAGGCTCAGCGTGACGCGGAAGCCGAGCACCGGATCGCCCGGCTTCGTGACCGAGACGACCTCCGCATCGGCGAGGTCGTCCATGTGCAGCGCGTGCAGGATGCGGGTGTCCAGGTCGACGATGTCCAGCCCCAGGCCGTAAGCCTCGAACAGGCCTCGGGCGCCCAGGCCCGCGCTGCGGAAGTGCTCCAGCACGGCCTCCTCGACGAGGTAGTTGACGTGCTTGAAGCCGATCCACGTGCAGATGTTGGAGCCCTCGTAGCGGGGCCGCAGCGCCACGTGGGTGGTGTTGGCGAACAAGGACTTCGTCAGTACCGGCTCGGTGTCGGCGGTCATCGGTTGCGCTCCATGTTGGGTGACGGGCTCCTGGCGGTGATCAGAGCCTGTTGGTGGCTGGTCTGGGGTGAGTGGTCGCTTAGCGGAACCTGAGAGCTTCCCTGGACTGTGGGTGCCCCTCCTTATGTATGTCCAATACGCGGCGGAGGGGCCGTCCTCGCCAGGAAACCTCTCAGAACCCGCCGGTGGTCGTCTTGGCAAGGTGGATGCAAGCGGCTGCGCCGCTTCCAAAAGCGCGGACGGCATTCGCCGACAGACGATCAGGCCGACAGGGTGCGGAGGAACGTGTTTGCCAGGTCGGCGAACGCCTCCGCCGACGCGACCATCGGGAAGTGCTCGCTGCCCGGGAGGATGTGCACCGAAGCGTCCGGCAGCGCCTTGCCGAGGGCTTCCGAGTCGGCGGGGAACGCGATGGAATCCGACTCGCCGCCGACGACGAGGAACGGCATCAGCAGCCGTTCGGTACGCACCTCCGGCATCCGCAGGTAGGTGTCGAGGAACCGGATCCAGCCGTAGGGCCCGATGAGGTCGCGCACCTTCACCGCGATGGCCAGCCGCTGCTCGGGCGAGAGGCGCCTGCTGCCCGGCCGCACGCGCATGCCCGCGGCCAGGATCTGGTCGAAGTTGTGCAGGTAGTAGCCGATCGAATCCCAGTCGAAGTCCTCCGGCTCGGCGCGGTAGAGCGGCGAGACGAGGACGACGCCGCGCAGTTCCCGACCCTCGACCGCGATCCGGCCGTTGGGCCCGGTGTCCTGCCGGTCGAGCCAACTGAGCACGGCGTTGGTCCCGAAGGAATGCGCGATGACCACGTCCGGACCGCCCGGCATTCGGGCGACCGCCTGGCCGATCCACTCCTCCACCGGCTGCGATGTCCACCCGGCGATTCCCGTGCCTCGCCAGGGCAGTTCGGCGACCCAGAGCTCGCACCTGGGGTCGGCCAGCGCGACGAACGCGTCCCAGATCGCGGCGTTGCTGCACAGCCCGTGCACCAGGAGGACGCGAATCGGGTCGTCGGGCACCTCCGCCTTCCTAGCGCACCGCACCGCGACCGGTTCTCGGCCGCCGAGAAGGGCTACCTGGCTCGGCGAAGCCGACGTGTCAGCACTCATCGCTCCCCTTTCCCAGCTGACCGCAACACCATTCCCGCGACCCCGTCGGCCGCGTCGTCGCCCGCGGTGACCAGCGCGGAACCGGCGCCACCGGTGCCGAGCCAGCCGATCGCGGCGGCGCACTGCAGCACACCGAGCGCGCCGGAGGCGAGCCCGAAGGCACCCGTGACGTCGTGGCGCGGTGTTCCCGGGGTGACCTCGGGCCGTTCGGCGGCGTCCGGGGTGAACCAGATGCCGGGCGGGCCTCCGCCGGCGAGCACCCGGTCGACGCACGCGGCGACGCTGCCTTCCCGGCTGTACTGCCCGAGTTCGGCGACCGCCCGCGCACCGCGCGCCCGTGCCGCCTCGTCGCTCTCCACCATCAGCGCGACCGCGCCGTCCAGCAGGTCGACCTCGCCGGTGAGGGCCTCGACCACGTGGTTGCGCGTCTCCACCCCGACGACGAGAGCGCGCTCGCACCGGCCGGCGGCGACCAGCGCCGCACCCCAGTGCACGGCGTCCAGGCCGGCGGTCGGACCGTTGCAGAGCATCAGGTTCGGGCCGCGCAGGCCGAACTTCATGGCGACCGACGACGCGACGACATTGCTCGAAGCGTTGGGCAGGGCCATCGGGCTGATGCGATCAGTGGACTCCTCGGCGATGGCCGACGCGATCTCGCAGACGGTGTCCAGGTTGCCGAGGTTCGAGCTCGCCACGACGGCGACCGATTCACCGGCGACGGTCAACTCGCCGTCCGCCGGGCGCAAACCGGCGTCGGTCAGCACCTCCGCCGCCGCGCACAAGGCGAGCTGCGAGGCGCGATCCTTGTAGCGCAGGCCGCGGCGCCCGATCCGGGCCCCGGGGTCGACCGGCTCGCCGCGCTGCCCGTCGGTGCGCAGCAGCGCCGCGAGGTCTTCAGCGCCGGGCAGTGCCAGGCCGACACCCGTGATGACGATCCGCATCAGCCGTCCATCCCTTCCACGACGGCGACCGCGTTGACACCGCCGAAGCCGAAGGCGTTGACCTGGGCCAGCCTGAGGTCCGGGTGCCGACGGCTGTCGCGGACGAACCGGAAGCGCTCGGCATCGGCCGTCGGGTCGGTCAGGCCGGTGGCGGGCGGGATCCGGCCGGATGCCAGCGCCAGCACGGCGACGATCAGGCTCAGCAGCCCAGACCCGCCCGAGGTGTGTCCGGTCATCGACTTCAGCGCCGTCAGCAGCGGCAGCTCGACGTCGGCGCCGAAGACCTCGCTGAGCGCGGTCGCCTCCGCCTCGTCGTTGAGCGGCGTTCCCGTGCCGTGCAACAGGATCAGGTCGATGTCATGCGCTTTGACGCCAGCCAGCTCGTGCGCCGCGCGAATGGCGCCGGCGATGCTGTGCGGGTCGGGCGCGGTCGCGTGGGCCGCGTCGCAGTTCATGCTCGCGGCGCGCAGCCGGCCGCTGGCCCCGGCCAGTGCCGCGGGTTCTTCCCGGCGCAGCACCACGGCCGCCGCCCCGTCGCCCATGAGCGTGCCCCGGCGGGCCCGGTCGAACGGCCGAACGCGGTCCGGTGGATCGAGCTGGACCCGGTCGAGCAGCCCGAACATGCTTTCCGTGACGGTGTCCACGCCGGCGACGACGACGGTGTCGGCGAGCCCGGCGGCGATCATGTCGCTGCCCATCGCCAACGTGTGCAGGGAAGCCGAGCAGGCGTTGGAGAGCGTGTAGGTCCGGGCGGCTCCGAAGCGTTCCCGCAGCGCCGTGCCGAAGTGCAACCGGTCGAGGTCGAACTCGGCGCCGTCGCGCCACTTCAGCTCGACGGACCGCAGTTCGCGCAGCCCGGTTCCGACGAGCACGGGAACGTCGGAGAGGTCTTCGCCGAGACCGGCGTCCCGCAACGCCTCGACAACCGCTCGCAGCAGCCAGTCCGTGGCGCGCGACGGCACGTCGCCTCCCGACGCCGGGCGGTCATCGATCTCGTAGGCGTTCTTGGCGCGGAACTTGTCGCTGTCGAAGCCGCGCAGCGGCGCCAGTCCGCTGCGGCCCGCGCAGAGCGCGTCGAAGACCTCGTCCGCGGTGTTCCCGACGCTCGCCACCGCTCCGGTGCCGGTGATCAGACAGCTCATCGGGAACGCCTCTTGTGCGCGCAAAGCCTTGTCACACCCGCTCCTCTTCGTACTTGCCGTAGATCACGACGGCGTTGTTCCCGCCGAACGCGAGCCCGTTGTTCTGCACGATCCGCGGTTGCGCCTCGACCGCCTCGTTGGGCACGCAGTCGACGCCGCACTCCGGGTCGGTCTCGACGTGGTTGATCGTCGGCGGGATGAAGTTTTCCGTGATCGCGAGCACGCAGGCGATCGAGGCGAGCGCACTCGCAGCGCCCATGGTGTGCCCGAGCATCGATTTGATGGAGATCGTGCGCGGCGCGGTGTCCGCGCCGAACACCCGCCGGATCGCCGAGGCCTCGGTGACGTCGTTGGCCTTGGTCCCGGTGCCGTGCGCGGAGATGAAGTCGACCTCGCCCGGCTTGACGCCCGCGTCGTCGAGTGCGAGCCGCATGCACCTGGCCACGCTGTCCTCGTTCGGCGCGACCGGGTGGAACGCATCGCAGTTGAGCCCGAACCCCAGCACCTCGGCGTGGATGCGGGCCCCGCGTGCCAGGGCGGACTCCAGGCTCTCCAGCACGAGGACGCCCGCGCCCTCTCCGGTGAGGATCCCCTTGCGGTCCTTGTCGAAGGGCTGGCACCGCTCCGGGGCGATGGTCCCGATGCGGTAGAATCCGGTGAACGTCTTGCGGCACAAGGCATCCGCGCCGCCGCAGAGGGCGAAGTCCACGTCTCCGGCCCGGATGGCGTCGAAGCCGTAGCCGATGGCGTAGTTCCCGGCGGCGCACGCGGTCGGGAGGGTCACCGCCTCGACATCGCGCAGCCCGAACTCGTCGGCGACCGCGGTCGAGAGCCGGCCCGCCGGGACTCGCGCGGCCACGGCCGGGTCCATGTCCCCCGGCCCGGACCGCAGTTCGGTTTCGACCAGCTGGTCCAGGTCGCGGGCCTCGCCGTCGGTCGTGCCGATCACGCTCAGGCAGCGCCGCTCGCGCAGGGCCTCTTCGCCGAGCCCGGCGTCGTCGACGGCCATGCGGGCCGCGGCGACGGAGAACTGGCTCGCCCTGCCGAGGCCGTCGGGCGCGATGTTGCGAATCCACCGCTGCGGTTCGAAATCATCGATCTCGCATCCCAGAGCGTGCTCGTACCCGCTGGTGTCGAACGCGCTTATCGGTTTGACCGCGCTGTCGCCCGCGCGCAGCCCTGCCAGGAAGTCCGGCACCCCGATCCCGATGCTGGAAACCGCACCGATACCGGTGATGACAACGCGATGGGCCGCGGCGTCGCGCATGGTTTCCTCGCCTCCTAGGCGTCATTGCGTGGGCGTCCGGCAGGAGATTTCCAAGCCGGGAGGAGGATCCCGACGATCCGGGCACCGCCGGACCGGCTACTTGTCGGCCGCCTCGACGAATACCGAGTACACGCCGTCGAGGTTCACCATCCGCCCCAGTTCGGACTGGTCGATGACGACGCCGAACTTCTTCTCCAGGGCCGCGAGGATCTCGATCGCGCGCAGCGAGTCCGCGTCGTGCTCCTCCTTGAAGAGGCTCGCGTCCGTCAGCTCGTCGGGATCGATCTCCAGGATGTCGCAGACGATGTCCTTGATCTCTACCTTGCGTTCTTCCAAAAGCGCAGCCATAACGCCCCTTCCGCACCAACTCGTGGTTCGCGACCTCCGCGCGAGCGTGGCTCGACGCTATTGCCGGCCCCGATCGAACAACAAGGCCTGCGGCCACAAGCTGCCACCGGCCGTCGGCCGCGCGCCGCCGAACCACCTGGTTGGCAACCAGCTGTCACTCGATTCCCTTGGCGCACAATCGGAAACTTGCGATCATCGCGCCGTCACGACGCGGGCAGCAAGCCGATCTCGGCGGCCCGCACGCCGGCTTGGAAGCGCGAGTTCGCCCCCAACAACTCCACGATTTCGGCGACGTAGCGCCGGTACGTCCGGACGGACACAGCGAGTTCCCGCGCGGCCACCGCATCGGTGTAGCCGTCGTAGAGCATCTTCAACACCCGCTGCGCGAACTCGGTGTGCGCCCGGCCGCCGAAGTCGACGGGCTTCGCCACGGGACGCGCATTGCGCCAAACATCGGCGAAGAGGTCCTCCAGCGTACGGATCACCGGCGCAGCGCGGACGACGACTGCCTGCCCGTCGCACGTCGCGTCCGAACGCACTAGCGCGGTCCGCCCGTCGACGACGACGGCCTCCAGCGAACTGATCCGACCGAACCGGGCCTCGAACGGCGCCCGCTGCTCGTCACCGGCCCGCAAGAGCGAAAGATCGAGAACCGCGGGGGCGCAGAGCAATCGGACCCGCACCTGGTCGCCCGCGAAGCGGGCCAGGTTGCGCAGCACCGAACGCGCCGACATGCGCAACTCCGATTTCGAGGCGAGCACCACTTCGACGTTGTTCCGCGCCCGGCCGACCAGGTTCGCCATCGCCTCCAGCGCCGCGTCGACGTCCCGGCCCACGACCCGGAACGCCTGGTCTGATGCGGATTTCTCGCGGTGCTCGGCGACTGTGGCCCCGATGAGCGCACGCACTTCCAGCAACGCCTGCTCGATCCCATCCGCCAGGTGCCCGAACGCCGCCTGCTCGCAGGCACGCCCGTGCGCCGCCTGGTCCCCGACCATCGAATGCTCCACCGCGTTCGCCTCTCCGCCCACCAACCCGACATGTTCACGAATCCTGCGCCGTGCCCCGCGCGTCCAGCAGGCCCGCTTCGACCGCCAGGGCACCGGCCTGGAACCTCGATTTGGCCCCGAGCTCCTGCATGATGCAGGCCACCTGGCGGCGGTAGGTCCGCAGCGAGATGCCGAGCTTCTGCGCCGACTGGCTGTCGGTGTGCCCGGCCCGCATGTGCTCCAAGATCCGCCGCACCGGCGCCACGCTCCGGCGTTCGAGGGGAAGCAGGTGGTCCGGCAGCGACCTGCCGGTCTCCCAGGAGGCGACGAACAGCGCTTCCAATGCCCGGACCACCGCGGGCAGGCGGATGATCGACGCCTGCCGGTCCGCGGTTCCCGGATTCGACCGTAGCAACGCGAGCCGGCCGTCCACCAGGACGACTCCCTGCAGGGGGCTCCGGGAGAGCTTGATCTCGCATTCCGGCCGACGCATCATCTCCACCGCGCGGTCCACCCGCAGACCTTGCGGAGCGCTCAGCACCCGGACGCCCACCGCCGCACCGATTCCTGTTGTCCGGCAGAGGAGTTCCGCATCGGACGGGAGTGAGACCGCGATGGACACGGATCTCTCGGCCCGCGCTACCATCTGTTCCACCGTGCACCGCAGGTCCTCGTCGAGCCCGACCATCGCGAAGGAGCTCTGCGACGATCTCCGGCGGTGTTCGTGCACCGCGGTCTCGATCAGCTCGTTCGCCCGCAGCAGCGAACGTTCCAGCCCGTCGTCGACAGCGCCGCCGTCGTCGACAGCGCCCCGCCGCTCCCTGGCGGCTATCTCGCGCAGGCCCCCTACCGAACCTTCAGAAGCGAAAGCCAACTCGAACACCATTCAACTCCTGGACTATCCAAGTCGCATTCGATCAGCACGAACTGCCAACAAGCCCACCCGACCTTCCCGCGAACAGCAGGAAGGAACCGCTTCGCCGAACGGCGAAACCACAGAACCGAAAGAGCGCCGAACACGCGGAACGGCGCCCGCCGCACACTCCGAGAAGCGGACTACGCCGTCTTGACCGAGATCTCCAGCAACCCGCCTGGGCCGACACTAGCCAGCGAGCGGGAAGCCCACCAACCATCTTTCGCCCCAGGGTGAATCGTCACCGCGCTACCGCTTCCCGGTGCCCGTCCTCAAAGCCGAACGCGAACCGAGGAGCGCGACCGGAACGCGTGCCGATCGCGCGGCGCCCACCGGGGAGCGGTCTCGCGGCAGGCTCCTCGGCCGCTCCCACAACGGACGACGCACCGCTCCCCGCCGCCTGCCGCCCGCCGCACGATGCGGCGGCCGGCGGCGAATTCCTCGCGCGCACGAACATGATCCGCATTCGGAACAGGCGCACCTCCGCCGTCCGAATGACACGATCGCCGCCGGAGCGGAAGCCCTTCGGCCGGACGAGCCGACGGCGGCCCGGCGCGCCGGCACCGACGGGATTGCTCATCTGCACACCCCCGACGAATGTGATTGCGGCCTCAGCGCCGCAAGCGCGATGGTGCTGGCGCTTCTCGAGCAAAAGCACTTGATTGTGATCTGGCACACACACCACGACCGTCACCTTTCACACTGCCTCGAAAGGATTGCCGGAGCCCGTTCGAGTGATCCAAGCTCGCGTGACCTGGCACTCGGGCAACCGGCGAAAAGACGAGATCACCGGATGAAAGGAATTGACGAGGGGCCACCGAGCGTTGGCGCGATGCGGACTCGGCCGATGCCGCGATTCCGCCGCACCTCCGCCATCTCGGCCCGAAACGGCCACGCCACGGCCGGAGCCGATCGCGCGGGCGGATCAGGCCGAACAGCACCCTTGCCGCATGTGCCGACCTCCGGTGTTGCGCCCCCGCCTCGGTCAGCCGCGCGTCTACGGCTCCGAGCCCGGTCTTCCTCGACCGCCCAGGGCTGCGACGAAATCACCGAACCCTCGGCCACTGCCCCGGCCCTTTCAGCTCCGCCGTTCACATCGGTGCAATGTGGACTGTCACGACCTGTGCATTCCGGCAGATCGCACACCCGGCCATCGAGGTCGAATCGGTGCCGCGATCACCGCGAGCGGAGTGGATCACGTCAGTGCACGCCGCCGGCGGAACACTTCTTCCGCCATGAATGTCCCCTGTGGTCACGTGCGGCGGCACCGGGGCCGGCGGTGGCAGGTAACTGCCACCCCTCCGAAGCGCCGTCCACCGACACTCGCGGCGGTGGCAACTTGGTGTCCCAACGCTTGTGCACAAGATCGCGATCTCCCTACATTCTGCACATTCTCGCAGGAAATCCGGAAGGAGTGAGAACAGCGGCAGCCGAAGATGGCGCGGAGGACGGCCCGAGAACCACCGGCCTCGGCGCGGAGCCCGGCACGCCGATCAGGATCGTCCGGCCGTCAGCGGGACCCGAATCCGGACCCGCCCAGGGCACTCGCCCGAACGGCATGTGAAAAGCGTGACCAACAGCCCTCACCACCGCCCTCCCCGGGCCACCCCCGGGGACGGCCGGCGTCCTCGCGCTGGATCCAGGCCTGGACTCGGTGACGCGAGGGCGATCGTCGCAAGGTCCCGATAAATCACCCCCCGTGGAGCCCAGAATGAGCAGTGAATCAACGACAGACGTGCTGGTGATCGGCGCCGGACCGGCGGGCCTGACGCTCGCCAACTACCTGGCGCTCCAGGGCGTTTCGGTACGACTGATGGACCGGGCCCCCAGCCCGCCCGTGCGGTTGTCGAGCTCGGTGCACGGTCCGGGATCCGAAGTCATGCAGCGGATGGGTTCGCTGGGCAACCTGCCCAACGAGACGCCGCTGCTCACGAGGGCCACCGCCCACCTCGGGCTCCAGCCGATCCGGCTGCGTTACACCACGCCGGGCAAGGAGAACCTGGCTCCCCCGATGCTGATCAACCAGGGCAAGATCGAGGCGGCCATCCGGGAGCACTGGGCCGAACTCGGCGGAGCCGTCGAATGGGACTGCGGACTGGTCGACATCGAGCAGGACCCGACCGGCGTGACCGCGGTGCTCGCCAACGGCGAGCAGGTCCGCGCCCGCTGGCTGGTCGGCTGCGACGGTGCCGAGAGCATGGTCCGGAAGGCCGCCGGGATCGGCTACATCGGCCGCAGCAAGCGCTACCTGCTGGTCGACGCGCACATCGACTGGGACCTCGACCGGGGCGGGCTGACGAGCTGGATCCACCCCGACGGGCGGGTCGGCGCGATGCCGATGATCGACCCGGACGGCGCCAACAACCTGTGGCGCCTCCTGGCCCTCGACCCCGACCAGGGCACCGAGAAGCCCACCGACGACGAGATCGTTTCGCGGGTGCGGACCGTGCTGGCCGAGCGTTCCCCCTACGGCGGCATCGAGTTCCGCGACACGACCACGAAGCTCACGTTCGTCTCGCACGCCAGGATCGTGGACAACTACCGCGAAGGCCGCGTCCTGGTGGCCGGCGACGCCGCCCACCCGCACGTGCCGTTCGGCGGGCCCGCGATCCACACCGGCATGGGCGACGCGGAGAACCTGGCCTGGAAGCTCGCCCTCGTCATCCAGGGCAAGGCGAGCGAGGCGCTGCTGGAGACCTACCAGGGCGAGCGCCGCCCGATCGCGGCCGAAATCGTCCTCGGCAAGACCGCGCCCAGCCAGATCGAGAAGATGCGCAACCCGATCGTGCGGTTCGTGCGGGACCGCGTGGTGGCACCGATCGTCAAGATCCCCGGATTCGAGCAGCTGACCACGTTCTCGCATTCCGAGCTTTGGGAGACCTATCGGGACGGCCCGTTGGGCGGCGGAGCGCGCTTTGACGCCAAGCCACGGCCCGGCGACATGGTGGGCGACTTCGAATGCGTTCGCTCGGCGGACCGCCGCCGCACCCGGCTGTACGACGAGTTCCGTGGGCGTTGGGTGCTGCTCGTGCCCGCGGGCGGCGCGGACCCGTGCGTCGACGTGGTCCGGAAGCGGCTGGGCGAGGAGCACTTCACGGTGCTGGAGCGCAAGGCGTCGAACGCCGCCAACAAGAAGGCCCGCGCGGAGGCCGACGAGGTCTGGTTGGTGCGCCCGGACGGTCACCTGGCGTGGCGCGGCGAACCGCAGTCGGCGGGCCTCGACGAGTGGCTGGAAGGCATGCTGCGGTACGGCCGGGCGAAGAAAAAGTGACGCTGCTCCGTGGTCGGGCCGTTGAGCTGGTCTTCGCGGCGCGCGACGTCCTCAGGGACACCGCGCCGCGGGGCCGGCTCCTCGCCTGACCGAGGCGCGGCGAATCGAGAAGGGCCTTCGCAGGACCAGTCCTGCGAAGGCCCGATCCCTTTCACAGCACGCGTTGCAGGAAGTCCCTGGTTCGGGGCAGCTCGGGGTCGTCCAGGACCTTCCCCGGCGGCCCGGTTTCCAGCACCTCGCCGCCGTCCAGGAACACGACGGTGTCGGCGACCTCCCGGGCGAAGCCGATCTCGTGCGTCACCACGACCATCGTCTGGCCCGCCGCGGCCAGGTCGCGCATCACCGCCAGCACCTCCCCCACCAGCTCCGGGTCCAGGGCGCTGGTCGGTTCGTCGAACAGCAGGAGCTTCGGTTCCATCGCCAGCGCGCGGGCGATGGCGATGCGCTGCTGCTGGCCGCCGGAGAGCTGGCGCGGGTAGGCGTCCTCGCGGTCCGCCAGGCCGACGCGGCGCAACTTCTCCCGCGCCCGCACCAATGCGTCCTTCTTGGACAGACCGAGCACGCCGACCGGCGCCTCGATCAGGTTCTCCAGGACCGTCAGGTGCCCGAACAGGTTGAAGCTCTGGAACACCATGCCGATCCCGGCGCGCTGGCGGGCGATCGCGCGGTCGCCGAGCTCGTGCAGCCGGCCCGCCGACTCGCGGTAGCCGATCAGCACGCCGTCCACCTCGATGCTCCCGGCGTCCACCTTCTCCAGGTGGTTGATGCAGCGCAGCAGCGTGCTCTTGCCCGAGCCGGACGGGCCGATCACGCAGGTCACCTCGCCCTGCCGCACCGCCAGATCCACGCCGCGCAGCACCGGCGTGGCGCCGAAGCTCTTGTGCAAACCGGAAATCCGGAGCATCAGCGGGCTCCCTTCAGCACGGCGCGCAACCGCTGCAGCGGCGTCGGCGGCAGCTCGCGGTGGGCACCGCGGGCGTAGTGTCGTTCGACGTAGTACTGGCCCGCGGTCAGGATTGACGTGATCACGAGGTACCAGACGGTCGCCACCACCAGCAGCGGGATCACCAGGTAGTTCCGGTTGTAGATCAGCTGCACCGAGTACAGCAGGTCGTGCACCGCGATGACGCTGACGATCGAGGTGCCCTTCAACGTGCCGATGAGCATGTTGCCCGCCGGCGGGATGATCGCGCGCATCGCCTGCGGGAGCACGATCCGGCGCAGCACGCGCATCCTGGTCATGCCGAGCGCCTGCGCGGCCTCGCTCTGGCCCGCGTCGACCGACAGGATGCCGGCGCGCACCACTTCCCCGGCGAACGCGGCCTCGTGCAGCACCAGGCCGATCACCGCCGTCGTGGTGCCGCCGAGCAGGTTCACGGTGTCCACCGCGAACCACGGGCCGATGCTCAGCGTCGGGTACAGCGCGCCGATGTTGAACCAGAACAGGAGTTGGACCAGCAGCGGGATGGACCGGAACAGCCAGGTGTAGGTCCAGCTCAGCCAGTTCAGGACGGCGTTCCCGGACAGCCGCATGACGGCCAGCACCGCGCCCAGCGCGAAGCCGAGGACCATGGTGACGGCGGTCAGCCACAGCGTGAGCCAAAGGCCGTTGAGCACGGCCGGGAGCGTGAAGTAGGCGGCGACGACGGGCCACTGGAAGTTCGGGTTCGTGGCCATCGAATGCACCACGAGCGCGAACACGACCAGCGCCGCGACGGCGGCGATCCACCTGCCGGGATGCCGCGCGGGCACCACGGGCGGCGGGGCGGTGGTGGCGGTCCCGGCATCGGGCACCGCCTGCAGATGCGTTGATCGGGTCATCGGGACTTCCCTGTCGTGCGGCGAATCCGCGGAGATCAGCACGTCGATTTCCGCTGAAATCGCGCTGCTTGGACGAAAAGGAGAGGAACGCCTCGCAGGAAACGGCCGCCGAACGACGTCGGCGGGGTCCACCACCGCCTGACACGCTAGCCGCCCCGGCCGCCGGGTCAAGGCCGTCCCACAGGTTGATCGTCGTTGACACCCACCCGGCCTCCGGCGATTCTCGTTTCGTGACCAGGCAACTGCGTTTGGTGAAACGCGCCCACATCGACCTCGCCCTGGTGTGGTCGGCCGCTTGTCGCGGCTGACGTCATCCCTCCTTCGCGCCGTCAGCCGCTGCAGCTGACTCCTCGCACGGGCCGCGCCACCACCACCGCGCCCGTTCGCTCCCCTCGAAGGGTTCACACCGAATGCTGCCCCGTTTCAGAACGATCGTCGTGATGCTGGCCGCGGCCGGGTTGCTCGCCGGATGCGCGCCCGGCGCGATCCCGACCGAAGCCGCGCCCGGTCTCGATGCGACCGCCGATGTGGTCTCCGCAGTTCCCAAGGACGAAGCGATCGCGGCGCTGCTGCCGCCGGACGTCAGGCAGGCCGGGGCGCTGACCTTCGGCAGCTCGCTCGACGGCAGCCCGCCCGGCGCGTTCTACCTGCCCGACAACCGAACCGCGGTCGGCGTGGACATCGACATCGCCGAGGCCGCCGCCCGCGTGCTCGGCGTGCGGATCGACCGGCAGGACGCCGCTTTCGACACCATCCTGCCCGCGCTGGGCAGCGGCAAGTTCCAGGTCGGCACCGGCAACTTCGGGGTCACCGAGGAGCGCAAGAAGACCGTCGACTTCGTGACCTACCTCAACGACGGCCAGGGCCTCGCGGTCCGCCAGGACAGCGATCTCGCCCCGGTCACCGACGTCACGCAGCTGTGCGGGCGCACCATCGGCACCGGCGCGGGCACGACGTTCGAGACGACGCTCAACGCCCACCAGCACCGCTGCGGTGAACTGGGCCGGCCGGCCTACCAGGTGCTGGTCTTCAAGGAGATGAGCGCGCAGTACTCCGCCCTGCAGCAGGGCAAGGTCGACGTGCTGATGAGCACGATCAACGGCCTGCGCTACACCGTGAGCCAGCAGCCGAACCTGCGGTTCCTCAACGAGTTCCGGCGCCTGAACGTCGGATTCGCGCTGCCGAAGGACTCGCCGCTGGCGCCCGCGTTGCAGGCGGCGGTGAACAAGCTGATCCAGGACGGCACCTACGAGCGGATCGTGCGCAAGTGGGGCGTCGAGGCCTCGGCGATCAGCACCTCCGAGACCAACCCGCCGGAGCTGCGCTGAGCCGGTAGGACGAAGGGCGCCTCCCGCCGGATGCGGCGGGAGGCGCCTTCTTCCAAGGGCCTTCCAGGACTACGCCGTGCGGCCGAGGACGGTGGAGTGCGGGACACCGTCGAGGGCCTTGGTGAACTGCTCGATGACGTCGGCCAGCGGTCCTGCGCTGTCCGGGTGGACGCTGAGCTGGTCTTCGACCACCGAGATGTGCTTGTCGAGCAAGAAGAAGCTCTGCACCGCGTGGCGGGCGCCCAGCGAGTGCACCACCGGGCGCAGCGCGTAGTCGATGGCCAGGACGTGGGCGACCGTGCCGCCGGTCGCCAGCGGCAGCACCGCCTTGCCGGCGAAGCCGAACTGCGGCAGCAGGTCGAGGAAGGCCTTCAGCAGGCCGGAATACGCCGCCTTGTAGGTCGGGGTGGCCAGCACGACGCCGTCGGCCTCGGCGACCTTGCCGATGGCTTCGGCGATCGCCGGGGCGTGGGTGTCGGCGCCGAGCAGCGCATCCGCGGGCAGGCTGCGGACCCGCAGGTGGTCGGCGCTGCGGCCGGACGCCGCGATGCGCTGGGCGATGTGCTCACCGATTCGTTCGGTCTTCGAGGTGCGCGACGGGCTGCCGGAAATGACGAGGACGCTGGACACACGTGCTCCCTGGGTCCGAGATTTCAGTCCGATGTGGACTGCCTGCTGATCCGGATCTCCACCGCGGTGCGGAGCCCGGGCTGGCGGAGCGCTAGGAACGACACGCTTGGGTCGACACGCGGCGGAAATCCACGTGCCGCCGCTTCGTGAGCACCGGGAACATCACGAATCAATCGCAACAGAGCACCACCGGCATGTCAATGCGGGCATCCGCCCGTCCCACCAGCCGGACGCGAGGCGGCGCACCGGGCGGGACCGGCCCGCCGGACGGCCTGATGGACACAGTGGACGATCAGTCGGCGAACAGGTCCGGGAGCGGGCGGCGGCCGGCGCGCGGCACCGGGATCGCCAGCGGGTAACCGATCCGCATCAGCAGCTGCGGCATCCCGCCGAGGCCGAGCTCGACGCTCAGCGCGGCGCGGACCTCCGACAGCCGCAGCGGTTGCGTCATCACCGACGCGACCAGGCCCAGCCGCGTCGCCTCCAGCCAGGCCCGCTCCGCGGCCTCCCCGGCCATCAGCTGGTCCCGCGGGCCGTCGGTGATCGTGCTGAAGACCAGCACCGATTCCTGCGCCAGCGACCGGGCGATCTGCGCCTGGTCCGGCAGGCGGGTGGCGCCGGTCGCCAGGCCGGTCGCGGGCACGCCGCGCACGGGCAGCACCTCCGCCGGCAGCCCCTCGTCCGAGACCGGCCCGATCCAGGCGCCCAGCTCGCGCTGGTAGGTCTTGTCGGCGTGGTTGGCGCGCGCGGCGTAGGCGAGCAGGCGCGCCAGCACGTGCTCCTCGGCGGGCCCGTCCACCCAGGTGGCCTGCGTGGTCGCCGCGGCCGCCACGGAGGCGCGCGCCAAGTGCGGGACCGGGCGCCCGGTGAAGGCGCGCCGGAAGCTCGCCCGGCGGCCGATGGCCTCGCGGCGCTCCCGGTCGATCGCGGTCGCAGGCCGCCGGTGCGTGCCGATCACCGCCGCCTCGCCGTCGTCGGCGTGCCAGTGGACGTCGGTCGCCCAGCCCAGCCCGCGCATCGCGATCGCCAGGTTGGCGACCGCCGCGCCGCACGACATCCGCCGGTCGCGGCCGTCCGGGTCGTGGTGGACGAGCTCCGGCATCGACCGCAGCCGCAGCACGGCGGCGCGCCCCTGCACCCGCAGCGACCAGGGCTGCGTGTTGTGCACAGAGGGCGCGCGGCGCACCGCCTCGGCCAGCACCGCCACCTCTTCCGGGGTCCACGGCCGCTCGTCGCCGGATTCGGGCGACTGGCGGCGGAGCATCGGGAGCCAGCTCATGCCAGTTCCGCCTCTCCGCGTTTCACAGTTGTGGTTGCGTCCGGCTCAATCCCGCGTTTCGCACTTTCTTGTGGCTGGTTTGCGTCACGTTCCCCTGAGGTGCGGTTGAGGAGGACTCGGGTTGACACAGGGCTACTCATGCGTTGATCACCTCCACGCGTCGGCAAACACCACGACAGTGCCGTCGGCGGCGGGCCGCGAGCAGAGGAGAAGGTCCCAGCTGTGACCGACCCCGCAGTCACAGCGCGTGATCACCGGTGGCGATCTGGCCAACTCGATCGGCGAATTTCGGCGTTTTGGCACTGGCGTACCGGCGGGTGCTGCGACCAAGCTGGGGGCGCGATACCGAAGGAGGACTGCATGTCGACAGCACCGCGCGACACCGCGTTGTGGCACCCGTTCGCGGACATGTTCCAGGTCAAGAAGAGCCAGTTCTGCGTCAGCAAGGCAGACGGCGTCTGGATCTACGACCAGGAGGGCCGCCGCTACCTCGACGGCACCGCGAGCCTGTGGTACGCCAACGTCGGCCACGGCCGCACCGAGATCGTCGAGGCCGCCGCCGCGCAGATGCGCGAGCTCGAGTCCTACTTCGTGTTCAACGACTTCACCAACCCGCCGGCCGAGGCGCTCGCCGACCGGCTCTCGCAGCTCGCCCCGATGGACGGCGCGAAGATCTTCCTCACCACCGGCGGCGGCGAGTCGATCGACACCGCCGCGAAGCTGGCCCGGCAGTACTGGGCGCAGCGCGGGCAGCCGCAGCGCACCCACATCCTCAGCCGCGGCAACGCCTACCACGGCACCAACGGCATGGGCACCAGCATCGGCGGGATCGAGGTGAACCAGGCCGGGTTCGGCCAGCTCGTGCCGGAGGTCGGCCGGGTCGCCCACGACGACGCCGAGGGCCTCCGGGAGGCCATCGACCGGCTCGGCGCCGACCGGGTGGCGGCGTTCTTCGCCGAGCCGGTGATGGGCGCCGGCGGGCTGTACCCGCCGGAGCCGGGCTACCTGGAGGCGGTCGCCAAGATCTGCGCCGAGCACGACATCCTGTTCGTCGCCGACGCGGTGATCTGCGGGTTCGGCCGGGTCGGCACCTGGTTCGGCGTCGAGCGGTGGGGCCTGCAGCCCGACATGATCACCTTCGCCAAGGGTGTGACCAGCGGATACCTGCCGCTGGGCGGCGTGGTGGTCGCCGAGCGGGTGGCCGAGCCGTTCTGGAACCACCCGGGCCGCCCGTTCCGGCACGGCGCGACCTACTCCGGGCACCCCACGGTGGCCGCCGCGGCGCTGGCCAACCTGGACATCCTGGAGCGCGAGAAGCTGCTGCCGCGGGCCGACGAGCTGGAGCGCCCGCTGCACGACGCGCTGCAGCAGCTGGCCGACCACCCCGCCGTGGCCGAGGTGCGCGGCGGCACCGGCCTGCTCGGCGCGGTCGAGCTGGCACCGGAGGTGCTGGCCGCCGACCCCGGCGCCGTGGGCCGCGCGCAGACCGCGATCCGCGACCTCGGCGTGATCGTGCGCCCGCTGGGCAAGGCGCTGGCGGTGTCGCCGCCGCTGATCATCAGCGAGTCGGAGATCGACCTGATCGGCAAGGCGATGCGGGAGGGCCTGGACGCCCTCGTGTGACCCGATCGGGGTGCCCGCCGACCGCGGGCACCCCGCCGGGGCACCGGGCCCGACCACTGCCGTTGTGGAACCGATACGTACCGGTCTGTACCAACCGCGATTCGTCACGTACGTTTCTGGCCAGACCACTGTGCCCGGCCCGCCCGGTACCGACGCGTTAGGCGCTCGGCATCGGAATTCGCTGCGCTGGAACGGGGTTCCCCGGAGATCGTCCACAACAGACAGTCAAGGGATGGCGAACAGATGCACCGAGCCACCTGAGGCACCGCACCGGGCGGGGCCGAGCGGTCGCCGCGTGGTGCGCACGCCGGAGAGATCGACAAGCCAGCCCGGAACCGAGCCGCGAGCGGTGACACCACTAGTCCCGCCCCTGAAGACAAGCCACCCGCTCGAGTTGGCAAGATAAGGCTCACGGGTGAAGGCGCGCAGCGGACGCGGATGGAGGACGACAACCAGGTGAACACCCAGACCTCCCAAGTCGACGACCTACGGCTCATCGCACTGCCCAGCGCGGTGAACTGCGCCGAGATGTTCGTCCGGTTCACCCTCGCCGAGTGGTCCCTGCGGGAACTGATCGACGAGACCTCGCAGCTCACGACCGCGCTGGTGACGGCGGCGGTCGACAGCGCGAACCCCGAGACCCCCGGTTTCATCACCGTCCGCCTGCGGCTCAGCGGCGAGAGCCTCGTCGCCGAGGTCGAGGACGAGCTGGCGAGCGTCCCACCGGCGCTGGCGCCCGGGTTCGCCGGCGGTCGCTGCGGCGCGACCGCCCTGCGCGGCGGAGGCACCCTCGTGTGGTGCGAGCTGCCGCTGCCGGGTGGCGTCTCGGCGAACGCCGTGCCGCTGCCGCGCCGCTCCCGCAGCAGGCGCGCCCAGGCGGAGCACCAGGTCGACGAAACGGCCGAGATCGATCCCGAGGTGATCAAGCGCCTCCTCACCGGCCTCAGCAACAGCGACCTGACCTGACGAACCAGGCAGGACACGGGCACGGGCACGGGCACGGGCACGGATCCCAGTTTCAATTGAAACTGCGGACCCCGACGCCCCGCTCGGCCGCAGTTTCAATTGAAACTGCGGAACCACGGCACCCACGGCCGGCTGCGGTTTCGATTTGAAACTGGGAACCCGCCGGTGCTGGTTTCGCCGGGGGTGCGTGCGGGCATGTCCCCTGGCATGGACCATCTGACCTTCCGATTCGAGTTGGCGCAGCAGCTGCGGGTCGACTCCGTGCGGGCCAGCAGCGCCGCCGGGTCCGGGCACCCCACGTCGTCCATGTCGGCGGCCGACCTGATGGCCGCGCTGCTGGACGGGCACCTGCGGCTGGACTTCGACCACCCCGAGGACCCGCGCAACGACCACCTGATCTTCTCCAAGGGCCACGCGTCCCCGCTGTACTACTCGTGTCTGAAGGCGGTCGGCGCGATCGACGACGCCGAGCTGCTCACGTTCCGCGAGTTCGGCAGCCGCCTGGAGGGCCACCCGACGCCGGTGCTGCCCTGGGTCGACGTGGCGACCGGCTCGCTCGGCCAGGGCCTCCCGATCGGCGTCGGCCTGGCGCTGACGGCGCAGCGGCTCGACCGGCTGCCCTACCGGGTGTGGGTGCTCTGCGGCGACAGCGAGATGTCCGAGGGGTCGATCTGGGAAGCGCTGGAGCACGCCGGGCACGAGCAGCTCGACAACCTCATCGCGCTGATCGACGTCAACCGGCTCGGCCAGACCGGGCAGACGATGCACGGCTGGGATCTCGACGCCTACGCCGCCCGGGCGCACGCCGCCGGGTGGCGGGTGCTGCAGATCGACGGCCACGACCCGGAGCAGGTGGAGGCCGCGCTGAAGGACGCCGAGTCCGGCGACGGGCGGCCGGTCGCCGTGCTGGCGGCCACCAAGAAGGGCAAGGGCGTCGCCGAGGTCGAGGACCGGCCGGGCTTCCACGGCAAGCCGCTGGTGCACCCGGAGGAGGCGATCCACGAGCTCGGCGGCATCCGCGACCTGCGGGTGACCTGCGCGAAACCGACCGGCGACGAGGTACCGCACGTCTTCGCGGCGCCCGGCGGCGGGCTGCCCGCGTTCGAGCCCGGCACCGAGGTCGCCACCCGCAAGGCCTACGGCGAAGTGCTGCGCGCGCTCGGCGACCGCCGCGGCGACGTCGTCGCGCTCGACGGCGAGGTGTCGAACTCGACCTTCGCGGAGCTGTTCCGCGACGCCCACCCGGACCGCTACTTCGAGATGTACATCGCCGAGCAGCAGCTGGTCGCCACGGCGATCGGCATGCAGGTGCGCGGGTGGGTGCCGTTCGCCTCGACGTTCGCCGCGTTCCTCAGCCGCGCCTACGACTTCATCCGGATGGCCGCGGTGAGCCGGGCGAACCTGCGCCTGATGGGCTCGCACGCCGGCGTGTCGATCGGCGAGGACGGGCCGTCGCAGATGGCGCTGGAGGACCTCGCCGAGTTCCGCGCGGTGCACGGCAGCACGGTGCTCTACCCGTGCGACGCGAACCAGACCGTGCAGCTGGTCGCGGAGATGGCCGACCGCGACGGCATCAACTACCTGCGGACGACCCGCGGCGCCACGCCGGTGATCTACGAGCCCGGCGAGGAGTTCCCGGTCGGCGGCTCGCGGGTGGTGCGCGACGGCGACGACGTCACGCTCGTCGGCGCGGGCATCACCCTGCACGAGGCGCTCGGGGCGGCGGAAACGCTTGCGCGGGAGGGCATCCAGGCCCGCGTCATCGACCTGTACTCGATCAAGCCGGTGGACGTCGACGCGCTGCGGCGGGCCGCCGCCGAGACCGGCGGGCTGGTCACCGCCGAGGACCACTGGCCGGAAGGCGGCCTCGGCGAGGCGGTGCTCAGCGCCCTCGCGGGCACCGGAGCGCCGGTGCGCGTGCTGGCGGTGCGCGGCATGCCGGGCTCGGGCACGCCGGCCGAGCTGCTGGGGCAGGCGGGCATCGACGCTCCCGCCATCGCCCTCGCGGCCCGCGAAATGGTCGCCGTCTGACTCGCCAGCCCCACCCGCGCCGTCATCGCCGGGTCGCGTGTGCGTGCCGCGCCGGAGGGGTAGCCGGATGTCGACCCAACCGGCTCGACGGGCGGGGGGAACGATGCCCGTACCCGATCGCGGAGAACTCCTCAGGTTCCTCTGCCACGTGCGCTTCCCGGCCACCAAGCAGGAGATCTACCAGCAGTGCGTCGCGCTGGGCGCGCCGGCGGCGCATCTGGAACGCCTCCGAAGCCTGCCCGACGGCGTCTTCGTCGAGCCCGACACCGTGCTGCAGGCACTTCCCCATCCGACCCCATGAATCGTCCATATAGGACAAATCGGCGGTCACGCCCCGTGTTTCCGCCTGGCGTGCCACCAAACGCCGAACGCGACGGCGGCGGTGCCGAGGACCAACGCGATCGCGGTCAGCACCAGCCCGCTCACCAGGCAGAGCACGGCTAGCAGCGCGACGAGGACGAGAACCAGGAACACCAGGAGCCGGCGCACGCCACCCCAGCTCTGGCCGCTGTCGAACCGGGCGAACTTCTCCGCCAGCCGAGGATCGCCGGACACCAGCTCGGATTCGATCTCGGCGAGCCTGTCCCGCTCGTGCCTGCTCAACATGACGAGCTCCTAGCTACGTTCCCTTCGACCCCAACGAGGTACCCGCCCCCCACCTGCCTCAAGCCCTTCAAGCCTGGCACGCCGGAGTTCGCCGCCCTACGCGGCAGCCGGGTGATTTTCGGGCACGCACAGCGACGATGCCGATCACTGATCGTTGCCATTCGACGCGCGCAGGCGCGCGGCCGGCTCCACGCCGGCCGCGCGCCCGCGGCTGGATCGCTATCGGTCAGGGCGTCGAGCAGGCGCCTGCGGCGCACTCGGTCAGCCAGTTCGACCAGTCCTGGTCGTAGCTCGTGCCGATGGTGCGGGTTAGGAACTCGCGCGCGCCGTTCCAGTCGCCCTGGCGGTAGTAGTTGAGCACGGTGCCGAGCTCGGCGCGGTGCCGGTCGAACATGTACCGGACCGCGAGATATCCCCACCGGTAGGTCCGGTTGGTGTCACCGTTCTGGTAGGTGGTGTTCCACAGATCGCTCAGCCGGTAGGTCTGCTTGCCGGCCTCGTCGATCGCTTCCTGGTACGGCAGGTTGCGGTAGGAGTAGGAGATGTACTCGCCGACGCCCTCGATCCACCACACCGTGGGCGTGCTGGTCGACGCCGCGAAGTCGCCGTGCATGTTGAAGCGCCCGTCGAGGTAGTGCGTGTACTCGTGGTTGAGGTTCCAGATCTCGAAGGTGGGCCGCTGCCATTCGGCCTCGTAGGCGATGAACCGCGGCAGGTTGCCCGGCTTCGCGGGGTCGCCTTCGAGGTACATGCCGCCGTTGTTGGTGCTGATCCCGAAGATCACGCCCGCGTAGGTCTGGTAGTCGGCGCTGGAGTCGAACGCGACCACCTCGATGGTCGTGTTGTTGTCGTCCGCCACCGGCTGGCCGCCGTCCTGGACCTTGTCGTGGAAGAAGGCGTCCTGGCCGATGAGGCTGGTACAGCTGGCCGCCAGTTCCTCGGCCGCCATCTGCTGAGCGCGGATGCTGATGCTCGGCGAGCAGGTGTGCTTGACGGTCAGGACCGCGTCGGTCAGCCGCTGCTGCAGATCGCAGGTGCCGTATTCGCCGCAGTTCTGCTTGTCGTAGTAGTCGGTCATCTGGGCGACGCTCACCCACAGCGGCGCGGTCGGGCCGGTCATCTGACTGCGGCCGAGCAGGTCCTTGAGCATCGGCCGGACCTTGTCGCGCAGCGCCTCGTGCTGCACGAAGCGCCCGAGCTCGAGGCCCGCGTTGGCGGTCAGGAAGCGGTTCTCGGTGCCGAGCAGGTCGAGGTGCTGCGTCGCGAAGGTGTGCACGGTGTCCACCACACTCGGGTCGGCGTGGACCGCGTCGACGAAGTCCGGGAACTGGTGCCCGCGGAACAGCACGGTGTAGACGCTGTTGACCGCGTTGACCATCCAATAGAACTGGTCGTAGGACGAGTCGTAGGCGGTGAGCAGCCGCTTGACGACCTCCAGGTAGCGGCCGTTCTCGGTGGAACTGTCGATCAGAATGACCGATTCGGAGAGTATCTGGCCGCTCTCGTCGCTGACCGTTCCGGACTTCGGGTTGCCGAAGAACGCGTCCAGCCCGCCCTGGATCGCCGCCTTGAGCGCCGGCCCGTACTCACCCACGCTTCCCGGGTCGCCCCACTGGACGTAGTACCCGGCGCGCAGGAAGAGCACCAGCTGCAGGGTGTTCGTGCTGTTGTCGCCGGGATAGGCGGCGGCGTTGTCCCGGAGCGCATTGGCGACCGTGACCATCTGCTCTTCCCGGAACGCCCCGTGGGCGTCACCGCCGGTAAGGCGGAACAGCGTGTTGATGCAGTCGGGGGTGGCAGACTGGATCTGACGGACGAGTTCACTTCCGGTATTGCCGGTGAACTGTGACGGATCGCAGTCCGGCGCCTGCACCTCAGCCTGCATCGAAGGGCGCGGCCGGAACGGGAAGTCCTGCACTTCAAAGTACTTGCGCCGCTGGGCGGAGTCGTCCGCGGGCAGCGGCGGGCGGTCCTTGGCGTCCAGCGTGCGGAACGGGACCTTTTCCGTTGGTGTGACGGGCGTTTCGGCGGGGCCGGGCGCGGACTGCGCGGCGGCGGGCGAAATCAGGGCGAAGACCAGGCTGAGCAGCATGATCCGAAGCGCGGCAGGGCGCCGGCTCCGGGCGGCATGAGGCGGTCTTTTCGGCACGTTCGACCTCCTAGCGAGGAAGGTTTCGGCAAGGGGGCGGAGCCGGGATACCGGTCTCCCGGCTCCTGGAACGTGCGCACGTTGCGGGAATTCTGTCATCAGAAGGACATCTGGCCCCATAAGCGGCGCTATACAGTTCGGCTATGACGATCGAGATCCGGCAGCTGCGGATGATCTGCGCGATCGCGGAGGCGGGCAGCATCACGCGCGCCGCCGCCAGGATGGAACTCACCCAGCCGGCGCTGAGCAACCAGCTGCACGCGATCGAACGGATGCTGGGCGATGCGCTGTTCGTCCGGAGCAGGACCGGCGTCGTGCCGACGGAGTTCGGGCGGCGGACCCTCGATCGCGCCCGGATCGTGCTGTCGGAGGTCGATTCCCTGTTCGGCGGCGCGGGCGGTCCGCAGGCGTCGACCGAGCCACTTCACCTGGGATGTGCCCACATAGCGTGCATTTCGAGCATCGTGGACCGCGTCCAGGCCGCCCCGCTGGGGCGTTCGGTGATGCTGCACGTCGAGTCTTCCGCCGCGGTGCTGGCGGATTCGCTCTCCAGCGGCCGGTACGACGCGGCCCTGCTGGGCATCAGCGCGGGTTTCGACGTTCCGCTGAAGCGGCCGGTCATCAGTCGCGTGCTGGTCCCGCGCTATCCGTGCTTCGTCGCGCTGGCCGCCGACCACCGGTTGGCCGGCCGCGAACAGGTGCGGCTGGGCGACCTGCGCGACGAGGCGTGGATCGGGCCGCCCGGCGCCGACGACGGCTCGCTGGCCGCGCTCCGCGCCGCGTGCCTGGAAGCCGGTTTCGAGCCCCGGATCCGCTTCGAGGCGCCCAGCGGCGGCGGCCGCGAGCTCGTCGCAAACGGCCACGGGATCCGTGTGGTGGAGCCCACGTTCGCCGCGCCGCCCGGCACCGTCGTCCTGCCGCTGGAAGGAGACCCGCTGGTCGCGCGGCTGGTGGTGGCCTGGCGGCCGGACCGCATCACCCGGGAGCAGGCGGACCTGCTCTACCGGGAGATCGCCCGCGCCTACCTGCTGCACGTCGCGGACAATCCGCTGTTCCACCAGTGGTGGCAGGCCCATCCCGAGATGCACCCGGTGCTCTGAGCCGGAATTCCCGCTCGCACGGCCGAAGGTTGCCCCGGCACAACCGCGAGAGGTAGACAATGTCCATGATTGCGCCTCGCTCCTCATCTCCCTCGCGCGGAATTCCGCGGTGTCCGGCCACTTCCCGAACCGGCCGGTGAGCGGGGCGTGGCCGTCGAAGATGCTGTGAACTCCGATACCGCCACCCGGACCCGGCGGCTCGTGCAGCGCCGGACCATCCGCGCGCTGATCTGCTCGCAGGTCCTGGCCGGTGCCGGGCTGTCCTCCGGCGTGGTCGTCGGGGCGCTGCTGGCCGAGGACATGCTCGAATCCAAGCGCTGGGCCGGGATCACCAGCGCGCTGTTCACCCTCGGCGCAGCCGCCGCCGCACTGCTGATCGGCCGGTTGTCGCAGCGCGGCGGCCGCCGCAGCGGCCTTTCGGCCGGCTACGCCATCGGGGCGCTCGGGGCGCTCGGGATCGTGGCGGCGATCCTGCTGGACAACGCTGCCCTGCTGCTGATCGCGTTCCTGCCCTACGGGGCGGGCACGGCGACGAACCTGCAGGCCCGCTACGCGGGAGCGGACCTGGCGGATCCCGCGCACCGCGGGCGCGCCCTGAGCATCGTGCTGCTGGCGACCACCGGCGGCACGGTGCTCGGCCCGAACCTCACGGAAGTCACCGGCTCAGCGGCAGAATCCGTTGGCCTGCCTGCGTTGTCCGGGCCGTTCCTGCTCTCCGCCGTCGCTTACGGCGCGGCGGCCGTGCTGCTGGCCGTGCTGCTGCGCCCGGACCCGCTGCTGACCGCGCGAGAGCTTGCCGCCCAACAGGATTCCGGCCCGGCGCAGCCCGGCGGGAACGGGCCGCGCGGCGGCCTGGCGCTCGGCGCGGGGGCGATGGTGCTGACCCAGCTGGTCATGGTGGCGGTGATGACCATGACGCCGATCCACATGCGCGACCACGGTCACGGGCTCGCCGAGACCGGCCTGGTGATCGCCGTGCACATCGCGTGCATGTACCTGCCGTCGCCGCTGACCGGCGCGCTCGCCGACAAGTTCGGCCGGCGCGCGGTGATCGCCGCCGGCGGCGTCGTGCTGCTGGCCGCCGGGCTCGTCGCGGCGTTCGCCCCGGAGCACTCCGTCGCCGGGCTCGCGATCGGCCTGGGCCTGCTCGGGCTCGGCTGGAACCTCGGCCTGCTGGGTGGGACCGCGATGGTCACCGACGCCGCCCCGCTCGCGAACCGGGCCCGCATCCAGGGTCGGGTCGACCTCGCGGTCTCGCTGGCCGGCGCGACGGCCGGGCTCTCCAGCGGTCTCGTGATGGCCTCGACGAGCTACAGCGCGCTGGCCATCGGCGGCGGCGTGCTCGCCGTGTGCGTGGTGCCGTTCCTGATCCGCATCGGTCAGGCCGCGGAGTAGTGCACGACCCCTTCGACCTTCTCCTTCACGAGCTTGCCCTGCAGGCTCAGCACGTCCAGGTGGGCGGCGGTTTCCAGCACCGCCATCATCTGGTTGAAGGGGTCGCCGAGCTCGTCGAAGCTGCGCTCGCGGCGGGTCCAGGTCAGCGCCCGCGCCGCCTCGTACGCGGTGCTCGCGCCGTTCACCACGACGGCCGCCATCGCGTCGAGGCGGGAGTCGTGGTGGTCGAGCAGTTCGTCGACGCGCTGGTGAACGCTGTCGGTGGCCGGGCCGTGCGCGGGCAGCAGCCGCATGTCGGGCAGCGCGCGGACGAGCCGCAGCGACGCCAGGTAGTCGCGCAGCGGGGTCTCGGTGGGAGCCTGCTCGAACCCGATGGACGGCGTGATGTGCGGCAGCACGTGGTCGCCGGCGAACATCAGCCCGGCGGCGTCGTCGATGAAGACCAGGTGGCCGCGGGTGTGGCCGGGCGTGGCCAGCGCGCGCAGCGGCCGGTCGGCGAGCGTGATGTCGGTGGACTCGCCGATCCACTCGTCGGGTTCTTCCCAGAAGTGCGGGCCGCGCGGGCCGTCGTCGCGGGCGGCGATGACCGCGTCGCGCACCGGCTTCGCGCCGCATTCGGCGAGCAGCTCGATCTGCTTGGCCAGCGGCCGGTGCCCGGGATCCTTCAGGACGTTGATGGTGTGGCGCTCGTCCTCGCCCAGCAGCACCTTGGAGCCGAACTCCCGCCGCAGCGCCACCGCCTGCGTGTAGTGGTCGCGGTGCGCGTGGGTGACCAGGAACCGGTTGATGTCGCCGAGCCCGGCGCCGATCTGGCGCAACGCGGCGGCGAGCTGCTCGCGCGCCTCGTCCAGCGCCCAGCCGCCGTCGACGAGCGTCAGCGTGTCGCCGTCGGCGATCGCGTAGACGTTCACGGCGCGCAGGCCGTCGTTGGGAAGGGGCAGCGGGATCCGGTGCACGCCCGGCGCGACTTCGTACGCGCCCGGCTCGATCCACTCGTGCCGCGAGTCGCCCATGACCACACCTCCAAGCGCGCCCCCACCTGGGCGGTCCATCAGGAGTACCACACCCATACCAACCAGTCAGTACGCCTGTGACGACATCGCGAAGCCGGATTCCGGCCCCGCCCGACCGCCGCGTCCGGCACCGGCCCGGCCTCCGGCGGGCGTGGGAAGGCGCGGGAATCGCGGCCGAGCTGGGAAATTTAGCCACGCGAACGGCCCGGTGGGCCACCGGGCCGGATCGTCCACACAGGACGCCTGCCACATGGGGCGACGCCGAATCGTGGCGTTCATCACGTTCGACCGTTCGCTGATCCGCGAACACCCGGCAGGGCATGGCGTTTCGGCTGGTCACGACCCGTGCACACTTCGTGTCGCCATAGCAGCAGAACGTGCGCACGGGCATCTAGCAGGACAAACGTCCCGCCGGCGGATCAGCCGCCCCGGATGACGCCGGCGCCGACGTCATCCGGCCGACGCGAAGCGTGACATGTTCGTTCCAGAACGGGATGTTGACTGTCGATATGGAATGGATGTTTCATTCTGTGCCGATGGGTCGCCTGCCGGTGGCTCCGCCGTCCGCCGCCAGCTGGAGCAGCCGTTGCCTGATCGAACCCGCGCCCCGCGCAAGCTGCGCCTGTGGGAAGCCCTGGCCCTGTCCGTGGGCCTGATGGGCCCGACCCTCGCGATGGGCCTCAACGGCGCGGGCGTCGCGGCCACCGCCGGGAAGGCCGTGCCGCTCGTCTTCGTCCTCGGGCTGATCGGCGTCGCCCTGGTCGGCTACGGGTTCTGGCGGCTCACGCAGCACTTCAACCACGCCGGTTCGGTCTACGCTCTGGCCGGGGCGACGATCGGGCCGCGCGCCGGGTTCTTCGGCGGCTTCGCCCTGCTGGGCACCTACCTCTTCTTCCTGACCTGCACGCTCGCCGCGACCGGCGTCTTCGCGCACGCCTTCCTGCACGCGCTGGGGATCCCGGCCGCGACGCCGTGGCTGATCGTGGCCCTGCTCGCCGCCGTCGGGGTCGGCCTGCTCAACTCGCGCGACACCCGCATCACCGCGCGCACCCTGCTGATCGTCGAAGGCATCGGGATCGTCGTGATGGCGGTGCTGGCGTTCGTGGTCATCGGCCGGGTGGCGGGCGGCTCGGCCCCGCGCGGGCAGACCCTCGACCTGTCGGTCTTCACCGCGCAGGGAACGACGCTCAGCGCGGTCATGACCGCGACCGTGTTCGCGTTCGTGTCCTGGGCGGGCTTCGAAGCGTGCGCATCGCTGGGCGAGGAAACCGACAACCCGCGCCGCAACATCCCGCGGGCGCTGGTCGGCAGCGTGCTGCTGACGGGCGTGCTGTACGTCTTCGTGATGTTCGCCCAGACCATCGGTTTCGGCACCGACGCGGCCGGCGTCGCGGAGTTCGCCGGCTCCGAGGCCGCCCTCGCGACGCTGTCCGAGCAGTACGTCGGGGCCTGGTTCGCGCTGGTCATCGCGTTCACCGCGGTGGCGTCGGCGTTCGCCTCCGCGCTGTCGTCGTCGGCCGCCGCCGCGCGGCTGGTCTACGCCCTGGCCCGCGACGGCTTCGGCCCCGCCCGGCTGGCCCGGACCAGCCCGCGCACCGGCGCACCGACCGCCGCCTTGGCGTTCGTGTGCGCGGTGGCGGCGATCCTGGTGGCGATCGTCGCCGGGTTCGGGGTTTCCGCGTTCGACGCGTACTACTGGTTCGCGACCATCGGCGTGCTGTGCATCCTGGTCGCCTACGCCGTCGCCGGCGCCGGGGTCATCGCGTTCACGCTCTCCGGCCGCGCCTCGATCCCCAAGTACGAGATCGTGCTGCCGGTCGCGGGCATCGCCTACCTCGGCTTCGTGATCTTCACGCAGTCGGCCGGCCAACCCGCGCCGTTCTCCTACTTCCCGTGGATCGCCGGGGCCTGGTGCCTCGCCGGTGCCGTCGTGCTGCTGGCCGCCCCCGGGCTGGCGCAGCGCATCGGCGAGCGGCTGACCGCCGAACTCGCCGCCCAGGAACCGCAGGCCGAGAGGAGCGCGCTGTGACCACCGTTTTCGTCGCCACCTGCGATCTCGCCGGGCTGACCCGCGGCCGGTCGGTGCCGGCCACCGAGCACGACGCGGTGCTGCGCAGCGGCGTCGGCTGGGTGCCCGCCGACCTGGCGGTGTCGGCGTTCGGCCCGATCGCCCCGGACAACGTCTTCGGCTCGCAGGGCGACCTGCGGCTGCGGCCCGACCCCGCCACCGGCATCGACATCCCGGCCGACGGCGAGCAGCCGGGCCTGCGGCTCTACCTGGCCGACCAGACGCTGCCCGACGGCAGTCCCTGGCCCTGCTGCCCGCGCACGTTCCTGCGCGACGCGGTGGACGAACTGCGCGCCCGCACCGGATTCGAGGTCGTCGCGTCGTTCGAGCACGAGTTCGTGCTCCCGGGGCTGCCCGCTTCGGCGCCGTTCTCGCTGCACCGGTTCCGGACCGCCGAGCCGTTCGGCTCGGACCTGGTGCGGCTGCTGGCGGACGCCGGGCTGCGCCCCGAGACGTGGCTGCCCGAGTACGGCGACGGCCAGTTCGAGATCACCCTGCACCCGGATTCCGCGCTGGTCGCGGCGGATCGCGCCGTGCTGCTCAAGGAGCTCGTCCGCGACCTGGCCCGGCGGCGCGGGCTCGGCGCGAGCTTCGCGCCCCTGCTGGATCCGTCCGGGGTCGGCAACGGCGTGCACATCCACCTGAGCCTGCGCGACGCCGATGGCCGGCCGGTGTTCTTCGACGCCGGACGGCCCGGTCGGCTGTCCACAGTGGGCACCCGGTTCGCGGCGGGCGTCCTGCGGCACGCGGCGGCGCTGACCGCCTGGACCGCGCCGAGCCCGGTGTCGTTCCTGCGGCTGACCCCGCACCGGTGGAGCGTCGGCGGCGCGTTCCTCGCGGAGCGCAACCGCGAGGCGATGCTGCGGATCTGCCCGACCTCCGGCCCCGACCCGGCGGCGCAGTTCAACCTGGAGTTCCGGGCCGCCGACGCCACCGCCAACCCGTGGCTCGCGCTCGGCGTGCTGATCCGGGCCGGGCTGGCGGGCCTGACCTCGGACTACGACGAGCCGGTGGTGTGGCCGGAGGACGCCGCCGAGGCCGATCTCGCCGGGGTGCCCGCGCTGCCCGACTCGCTCGAATCGGCGCTGAAAGCGCTGGAATCCGATGATGTGGTGCGATCGTGGTTCGACCCGAAGCTGCTGGCCACGCAGCTCTCGGTGAAGCGCACCGAACTCGCGCACCTCGACGGACTCGACGACGCGGAACGCACCCGGAGGATCGCGGATGTCTACTGAGGACCTCGCGGCGGCTGTCGACGGCCTGCCGCTGGTGGACCACCACGTGCACGGCGCGCTGGCCGGCGAGGTGGACCGCCCGGCGCTGGAACTGATGCTCACCGAATCCGACCGGCCGGTGCCGGCGTGGATGACCCAGTTCGACTCGCAGCTGGGCTTCGCCATCCGCCGCTGGTGCGCCCCGGTCCTCGACCTGCCCGCGCACGCCGACGCCGCCGACTACGTGGCGCGGCGGGAAGAACTCGGCGCCGAGGAGGTCACCCGGCGGCTGCTGGCGGCCAGCGGCATCGGGCACTACCTGGTCGAAACCGGCTACAAGGGCGACGAGATCCTCTCCCCCGGCGAGATGGCGTCGGCCTCCGGCGTCCCCGCCGACGAGGTGGTGCGCCTGGAGGCGGTGCTGGAGGATCTCGCGAGCAGCGGAGTGGGCGCGGCCGAGCTGCCGTCGCGGTTCCCGGAGGTGCTCGCGGAGCGCACGGTCGATGCGGTCGGGCTCAAGAGCATCGTCGCCTACCGCTACGGCTTCGACTTCGATCCGCAGCGCCCGTCGGAGGCGGAAGTCGTTGCAGCCGCCGGGAATTGGCTGCGTTCCGGCTCCACGCGCGTGGACGATCCGGTGCTGCTGCGCTTCCTGCTGTGGTCGGGCGTCGACCGGGGCCTGCCGTTGCAGCTGCACGCCGGGTACGGCGACCCCGACGTCGAGTTGCACCGCTGCGACCCGCTGCTGCTGACGCGGTTCATCAAGCTGGTCGAGCCTTCCGGCGTCGACCTGATGCTGTTGCACTGCTACCCGTTCCACCGCAACGCCGGATACCTGGCCCAGGTGTTCCCGCACGTGTACTTCGACGTGGGGCTCGGGGTGAACTACAGCGGCGTCCGCTCCGCAGCGGTGGTCGCCGAATCGCTGGAGCTCGCGCCGTTCGCGAAGATCCTGTTCTCCTCCGACGCCTGGGGCCCGCCGGAACTGCACCACCTCGGCGCGTTGCTGTGGCGGCGGGGAATGCTCAAGGCGCTGTCGGAGTGGGTCGAGGCCGGCGAGTGGTCCGAGCCGGACGCGATCCGGGTGTTCCGCATGATCGGCCAGGACAACGCGCGCCGCGTCTACCGGCTGGACCAGCGGTGAAGCGGCTGCTGGCGGAGCTGGATCGGCAGCTGGAGTCCGCAGTGGACATCCGCCACCAGATCCACGCCCGGCCCTGCGTGTCCGGCGCCGAGGGACCGACCTTGGACCTGGCGCTGGCGAACCTGCCGGGAGCGGTGACCAGGATCGGCGACACCGCCGCGGTCGTGCGGGTCGGCGGCGAGGGCCCGGCCGTCGCGGTGCGAGCGGAGCTCGACGCGCTCGCGATCACCGAGCGGACCGGCGTCGACTGGGCATCGCGGCATCCCGGTGCGATGCACGCGTGCGGCCACGACGTGCACCTCGCCGCGTTGATCGCGCTGGCGCGCGCCGTCGACGCGGTCGGTGGCCCGGCGCCGCTGCTCGCGGTGCTGCAACCGCGCGAGGAGACCTATCCTTCGGGGGCGGCGGAGATCGCGGAAAGCGGTGTCCTGCAAGCAGAGCAGTGCCGTTCGGTGATCGGTGCGCACGTGCAGCCGCTGCTGCCATCGGGAACGGTGGCGTGCACGCCGGGCGTGGTCAACGGCTCGTCGGACGAGTTCACGCTGACCGTGCGCGGCGATGGCGGGCACGCCGCGTACCCGCACCGCACGCGCGACCCGGTGGTGGCGCTCGCGCACGTGATCGTCGCGCTGCAGAGCATGATCAGCCGGACCATCGACCCGATGGCCTCGGTCGTGCTCAGCGTGACGACCCTGTCGGCTGGCACCGCCGCGAACGTCGTTCCAGGGCAAGCCGTTGCGCGCGGCACGGTGCGCGCGATGACGACCGCCGATCGCACGGATGTCCACAAGAGACTGGTCGAGGTCGCCGACCTGACCGCCCGCGCGCACGGCTGCTGCGCCGAGGTCGAGTTCGTGCACGGCGAGCCGGTCCTGGACAACGACGCGGAGCTGGTGAAGGCGACCGCCCCGCTGCTCGGCGAGCTGGGCCTGCGGGTCTCCGCCGACCTGCGCTCGGCCGGATCGGACGACTTCTCCTACTTCTCCGAGCTGCTCCCGTCCCTGATGATGTTCGTCGGCACCCACGGCGGCGCGGAACAGCTCCACTCCGCCACGTTCCTCCCGCCGGACGACCGGATCCGCGACGTCGCCCACGCCATGCTCGCGGGCTACCTCGCCGCCACCTGACGCAGGCCGCTACCAGCGGAAACGGAACCGCTACTCCGCGACGTCGTCGGCCAGGTCGTCGTAGCGGGCCAGGCGCTTGCGCGGTTCGTCGCCGAGCTCGTCGACCAGCGCCGCCACCACCGCCTCGACCAGGGCGAGGGCCGGGACCAGGGAGTCGAACGGCGACGGCGCCTGCACGCTGGCGGGCAGCACGATGTCGGCCGAGCTCGCCAGCGGCGACAGCCACGGGTCGGTGAACAGGATCAGCGCCGCGCCCTGCTTCTTGGCGAGGTCGCCGAACCGGATGGTCGCCTTCTCGTACCGCCGGTAGTCGAACGCCACCACCACGTCGCGGCGCCCCATGTCGAGCAGCGCGGCTGCGCGGTCGCCGCCGCCGTCGGGCACGTGCGAGGTGCGCGGCCGCAGCTCGCGGAGGTGTCCGGCGAGGTACTGCGCCAGGATCCCGCTGAAGCGGCCGCCGATGGTCGTCACCGGGCGGCGCGCGTCGGCGAGCAGGGCCACCGCCGCGTCCACCTCGGCGGCGGGCACCGCCTCCAGGCTCGACCGGATGCCCTGCGTGAAGGCCTCCACCGACCGGTCGAGGGCGTGATCGCCGCCCCGCCCAGCGGTCCTGGCGTACATGTCCAGCGGCGAGGACAGCCGCTCGCCCAGCTCGTCCTTGAGCGCCTGCTGGAACTCCGGGTAGCCGACGAAACCCAGCTTGCCGACCAGCCGGAGCACGGTCGGGGCGCTGACCCCGGCCCGGGCCGCCAGCCGGGCCACCGGCTCCAGCCCGGCGAGCGGGTAGTCGGCCAGCAACAACCGGCAGACCTTCCGCTCACCGGCGGTGGCGGTGCCCTGCTGCTGCCGGAGCAACTCCACCACGGGAGCTCGACCACTCATGAAGAACCCCACCAAGTCCGCAGAACCCCACCACATCGGACTATAGAGCCTGTTTCCAACTTGCTCTGCGTGGCGGTGCGGGTAGCGGCCCCCTGCGGGAATTACGGTCGCCTTCTCGCTGTGGGATCCCCGACTCATGAATGGCCAATTCACCACGTCGGGGCTGTCCTCGCGAGAAGACCCCTGAGAACCCGCAGCGGTGCAAGCTGCGAGGGCGGGCTAAGCGGCTGCGCCGCTTCAAAGACAAACCCCGCCCTACCACACCTCACACCACAACATCCAAAACAGCCTCTATACCCATCCGGCGGCCGCGTGCGGTCCTCAGTGGACCACGGGCTTGACCGGGCGAGGACGGGGCGTTTAGGGTCGCTGGGTTCTGGGCATCTGATGTCGCGCGAGGGGGTCCGGGTGTCGCTGCCGGAAGAGCTCGCCGAGCGGCTGCTCGGGGCGATCATCGACGGCACCCACCCGCCCGGGGTCGCGCTGCCGTCCGAGAGCGAGCTCGCCGAGCAGTTCTCGGTGAGCCGGCTGACCGTCCGCGAGGCCGTCAAGGCGCTCCGGGTGCAGAACGTCGTGCGCATCCAGCGGGGTCGCGGAACCTACGTGAACCCGCCCGCGCAGTGGACCGCGCTGGATCCGATGATCCGGGCCGCCACGGCGCCCCGGTCGAGCCGGGTGGTGTCGGAGAGCCTGATCGACGCGCGCCGGCTGCTGGAGGTCGGGGCCGCCGAGCTCGCCGCCGTCAAGCGGACCGCGACCGACCTGGCGCAGCTGCGCGAACAGCTGCAGGACATGCAGTCCGCCGCCGACACCGACGACGTGGAGCTGTTCGTCGCGGCCGACATCGCCTTCCACAACACCGTGATGCAGGCGACGGGGAACGCGTTCATCCCGCTGATGTTCGAGCCGTTCGGGCGGCTGCTGGTGGAGGGCCGGCGGGAGACCTCGTCCGTCCGCGAGATCCGCGCCAACGCGATCGAGCACCACACCAAGATCCTGCACGCGCTGGAGGCGGGAGATCCGGTGACGGCCAGGCAGGCGATGATCGACCACCTCGCGCAGACCTCCGAAGACCTCCGCACCCACGTGATCGACAAGCGCCCCTGAAGCCTCGCGGTTTCAGGCGAGGTGGAGGCCGGCCCAGGGGTCGGTGGGGACCACCTCGGTGCTGCGGCCGAGGTCGTCCAGCAGGCGGGACTGGCGCTTCAGCTGGTGCAGGGTGATCGCGCGTTCCGCCAGGGACAGCGACGGCAGGCGGGCCGCCAGTCGCTCCTCGAGGTGCTGGCTGTCCTCCGGCGATCGCAACCAGACGATCATCACCAGGTTGTGCCGTCCCGTCACCGCCGCGCAGAACCGGATCTCCGGAAGCGTCGCCAACGTCCGGCCCACGGCGGAGAGCTCGTCGGGCGGCACGTTCGCCCAGAAGATCGCCGAGATCGGCCAGCCGGTGAGGCTCTGCGCGACCTCGCAGCGGATCGACACCAGGCCGTGGTCCACGAGCCGCACCAGCCGCCGCCGCGCGGTGGACACGCTGGTGCCGGTCAGCGCGGCGAGCTCCGCCACGGAACGACGGCCGTCGACGCTCAGCGCGACGATCAGGTCGCGGTCCTGCTCGGTCAGCACGCCCTGGCGGGCGCGCGGCGGCGCGTGCTCCGCCAGCTCGGCGCGCTGTGCGGGGGTGAGCGCGTTCAGCCGCCAGTGCGCGCCCTCGCCGTAGACCGTGGTGGCCGTGTGCACGCTGGTGCGCCGGACGCCGGGGTGGTGGCTGAGCTCGTCCAGCACGAACCGGGACAGCGCGGGCAGGCTCCGCGCGTTGATGATCACGAACAGGTCCCGCCCGCTGCCGACGTGGTGCACCGAAACGACCTGCGGCAGCCGCGCGAGCAGCATCGCCAGCCCGTCCCGCTCGGCCGGCAGGCAGTCGATCTCCACGCAGCCGAGCACGTGCGCCGACGGCGCGGTCAGCCGCGCGTACGCGGTCATCCACACCAGGCCTTGCTCGGTGATCCGCTGCCACCGGCGGGCCACCGTGCTCGGGTCGACGCCGAGCACCGCGCCGAGCACCTGCCAGGAGCCGCGCGGGGCGATCTGCACGGCGTTGACCAGGGCCAGGTCCAGCTCGTCGAGGTTGGACGAATCTTGCATGCACGAACCTTCATGTGACCGTTTCCGGCAATCCAAGCAGCGCGGCTGACGCCTTGTCCACCCTTGCCCCACTGCGGGTTCGAGCCCGCGACGAGTTCGACTGCGCCCGGAGATCACATGGACACAGCGCGTACCCGGCCCACCCGACTGGATCGGGTCTTCGCCGGGATCGAACGGCTCGGCAGCCGGATTCCCGAGCCGTTCTTCCTGTTCGTCTACCTGCTGACCGCGTTGGCGGTGATCTCCACCGCGGTGGCGGCGTTCGGCGTCACCGTCGAGGTGCCGGGCAAGCCCGAGCCGATCCCGGTGCGCGCGGTGCTCAGCACCGAGGGCCTGGTGTGGTTCCTGACGAACTTCGTGGACAACTTCATCGGCTTCCCACCGCTGGGCACGGTGCTGGCGATGATGCTCGTCGTCGGATTCGCCGAGCGGACCGGGTTCCTGACCGCCGCGGTCACCCTCGTCTTCGGCCGCGCGCCGCGCTGGCTGCTGCCCTACGTGGTGGCGTTCGTGGCGTGCCAGGCGCACGTGATGTCCGATCCGTCGCTGATCGTCATCCCGCCGCTGGCGGCGCTGATGTTCAAGGCCGCCGGGCGGCACCCGGTGGCCGGCCTGATCGGGGCTTTCGCCTGCGGCGCAACGGGTTACGCCGGCGGCATCCTGGTCGGTTCGCTGGACGGGCTGCTGGAGGGCATCACCCGCAAGGCGCTGCAGATCGCGCCGCTGGCCACCGAGGTGCACACGCACATCGCGATGAACTACTTCTTCGCCGCGACCGCGGGCCTGCTGCTCCCGCTGGTCGGCGGGTTCCTGATCGACCGGGTGCTGGAGCCGCGGCTCGGGCCGTGGACCGATCCCGACGGCGAGCAGGTGGCGGAACTGACCGCGCGGCAGCGCAAGGGCGTGTGGCGGGCGTTCGCGGTGCTCGCCGGTTACGTCGTGCTGGCGTTCGGCACCTGGCTGCTGCCCGGCAGCTTCCTGCGCGGCGACGGCGGCGCGCTGGTGCCGTCACCGTTCCTGGAGAGCATCGTCCCGCTGATCATCATCGCCTTCCTGCTGGCCGGGCTGGTCTACGGGTGCACCGCGGGCACCGTCGCCGAGCGCGCGGACGTGCCGCGGATGATGACCGAGACGGTCAAGGACATGGCCGGCTACATCGTGTTCATCTTCGTCGCGGCGCAGTTCATCGCCCTGTTCACCTGGTCGAACCTGGGCACGCTGATCGCCGTCGGCGCCGCCGACGGGCTGCGGGCCGCGAACCTGACGGGCTTCCCGGCGATCATCGTGATGGTGCTGCTGGCAACGGTGGCGAACCTGTTCGTCACCTCGGGTTCGGCGCTGTGGTCGCTGCTGGCGCCGGTGATGATCCCGGCGTTCACCATCCTCGGCTACGACCCGGCGTTCATCCAGGCCGCGTACCGGATCGGCGACTCGACCACGCAGGCGGTCAGCCCGCTCAACGCCTACGTGTACATCCTGCTGAGCGTGAACCGGAAGTACCAGCCGGAGACGCAGCTGGGCACCCTGCTGGCCCGGTTGAGCTTCTTCGTGCTGCCGTTCTTCGCGGTGTGGCTGCTGATCCTCGCGGTGTTCTACTTCTTCGACCTGCCGGTGGGACCTGGCGCCGGCATCCGGCTGTGACCGTCTACAAAGGAGAGATGATGCAGTTCGACGAGCTCGTGGCGCTGCGGCGCGACTTCCACCGGTACGCCGAGCCCGCGTTCCTGGAGATCCGCACGTCCAGCATCGTCGCGTCGCGGCTGCGGGCGCTGGGCCTGGAGCCGCTGACCGGCCGGGCCGCGATGCGGGCGGACACCGTGGTCGACTACCCGACCGCCGAGCGGCGCGAGCTGTTCGCGGAGCGGGCCGTGAACACCGGCGCCGACGCCGCGGGTGTCGAGCACGCCGCCGAGTTCGGCACGGCGGTGATCGCCGAGGTCGAGGGCAACCGGCCGGGTCCGGTGTGGGGCCTGCGGTTCGACATGGACGCCCTGCCGCTGGCGGAGTCCGACAGCCCGGAACACGCCCCGGCGGCAGGGGGATTCCGCTGCGACTACGGCGCGATGCACGCCTGCGCGCACGACAGCCACACCGCCATCGGCCTCGGCCTGGCGAGCCGATTGGCGGCGAACAACGACTTCGCGGGCACGGTCCGGTTCCTGTTCCAGCCCGCCGAGGAGGGCGGCCGCGGGGCCGCGTCGATGATCGCCGCCGGGGCGGCCGAAGGCATCGACCGGTTCGTCGCGGTGCATCTCGGGCTCGACGAGCCGGCGGGGAAGGTCAGCGGCGGGATCCAGGGCCTGCTCGCGACCACCAAGATGCGCGCCAGGTTCACCGGCACGGCCGCGCACGCCGCGGGAGCACCGGAGCAGGGCGTGAACGCGCTGGTCACGGCGGCGAGCGCGCTGCTCAACGTGATGGCGCTGCCGCGGTACTCCACCGCGGACACCCGGATCAACGTCGGCACGCTGCACGGCGGCGACAACGTCAACATCGTGCCGTCGTGGGCGGAGATGACGCTGGAGGCGAGGTCCACGGACTCCGATGTGAGCGCGGACCTGACCGAACGCATCAAGACCGCACTGCGCGGCTCGGGCGCGATGCACGGGGTCGGCGTGGACGTGGTCGAGACCGGCGGATCGGCCACTATGGACTGCGATGCCGAGCTGGTGGACGCTATCGACCGGATCGCGGCGGAGCTCCCCGACGCCGGAACCACCGACGGGTTCAAGCAGATGGGCGGCAGCGACGACGCCAGCCTGTTCGCCCGCGAAGTCCAGCGCGCAGGGGGCATCGCCACCTACATGACGGTCGGCGGCGGGAACACGGCGCCGCACCACAACCCGCTGTTCGACATCGACGAGTCGGCGATGCCGGTCGCCCTCGACGTCCTGGAACGCCTCATCCGCCGCTGATCGGGTGAACGTCCGCAATTTCAATGGAAATCAGAGGTCCGATTTCCATTGAAATTGCGGCACCCGGCGAACAGGTATCAGCTCCCGCAGAGCTGCGCGCGCAGGAGCTCGGAAACCCACTGCTCCCACTGCTCCGGCTTCCAGCCGCGATCGCGCACCACGAGCAGGTAGAGCTCGGGGCTGAGCAGCCCGAACAGCACGTCGGCAGCCTGCTCCGCGGACACATCGGCGCGCGCTCCCTGCTTGGCGACGAGGGCCTCGGCAGCGGCGGCCTGGACGGTGTAGCGCGGGTCGGGTCCCTGCGGCCACAGCTCGGTGACCTCGGGTTCGGTCGCGGCGGCGATGCGCAGCACCTCGGTGATCGCCGCGACCCGCTCCATGATCTGCCGCGTGCCCGCGACGTGCGCCCGCAGCTGGGCCTCCGCGGTGTCGGCTTCGAGGGCCTCGCGGAACCACGGCCGGTCCATCGTCGCGATCGGCTCGTCGTCGCCCGCGATGGCGGTGTCCACGACCTCCTTCAGCAGATTCCGCTTGTTGCGGAAGGTGAAGTAGATGGTCTGCACCGCGACGCCGGCCCGGTCGGCGATGTCCTGCAGCGGCGTCGCGCCGTAGCCGCGCTCGACGAACAGCTCCCCGGCGGCCTGCAGCATCCGCAGCCGCGTCTGCCTGGCCTTCTCGGCCCGCTTGCCGCCCTTGTTGACCGAACTCATGACCGGAGTCTATAACTAGAGTCGTTCTCTAGAGTTGAACTCTAGTCAATTCGGAAGGAGCCACCGATGCGATCCGTGGCCAACACCCAGCAGGCCGAGGCGTGGAACGGCTGGGAAGGCGAGCTCTGGGCGGAGAACTCCAGCCGCTACGACGGGATGCTCGACGACTTCAACGGCCCGCTGTTCGCCGCCGCCGAGATCGGCGAGACCCACCAGGTCCTCGACGTCGGATGCGGAACCGGGCACACCACGCGAGTGGCGGCCGGACTCGCGGCACGAGCCGTCGGCGTGGACGTCTCGGCCCCCATGCTGGCCCGCGCCCGCGCCGACGCGACGGGCATCCCGAACATCGAGTTCGTGCAGGGCGACGCCCAGGTCCACCCGTTCCCGGCCGGCGGTTTCGACGTGGCCATCAGCCGGGGTGGCGTGATGTTCTTCGCCGATCCGGTCGCCGGATTCGCCAACATCCGCCGCAGCCTCCAGCCCGGCGGACGACTCGCGTTCATCGCCCCGACCGCCCCGAACCCCGACGGCGACTACGCCCGCGCGACCGCGGCCCTAGCCGAATTCCTCCGCGGCCCGTCCCCGGCGGCGCGCGGCATGATGTCCCTGGTCGCCCCGGACCGCATCCGCGAGGTGCTCACCGAAGCCGGGTTCGGCGACATCACCATCGACCGGACCGAAGCCACCGAGACGCTGGGGGCGAACGCGGCCGACGCAGCCGAGTTCGTGTGCTCGCTGGGCCCGGTCCAGTTCAACCTCCAAAACATCCCGATATCCACTGTGGACCGGATCCGGAACGAGGTGCGCGCCGGATTCGAGCCGTACGAAACCCCGCAGGGAGTGCAGGTTCGCGGCACCGTCTGGCTCGTCCGGGCAACCAGTTGATCGAGGAGAAACCGTGAAATCCATCGTGAACACCGGCCAAGCCGAAGCGTGGAACGGCTGCGAAGGCGAGCACTGGGCCGAACACCAAGACCGCTACGACGCGGTGAACAGCGGCTTCAACGAACCCCTGCTGAACGCCGCGAACATCGACGAGCAGGACCGAGTGCTCGACATCGGCTGCGGCAACGGGCAAACGACCCGCCTGGCGGCAGCACGAGCAGCACACGCGGTCGGGCTCGATCTCTCAGCACCGATGCTGCAACGAGCACGGAACACCGCGACCCGAGCGGGCATAGCCAATGTGTCGTTCGAACAGGGCGACGCCCAGGTCCACCCGTTCCATGACGGCGAATTCGACGTGGCCATAAGCAGGTTCGGAGTGATGTTCTTCGCCGACCCAGTCGCCGCATTCACCAACATCCGCCGCGCCCTACGACCAGGCGGACGCCTGGCGTTCGTATGCCTGCGGGAGCGAAGCGGCAACGACCTCGGGGCGGTGCTGGATGCGGCGGCGGAGCACTTACCGGCACCGGAACCTGCCGCCCCGCACACCCCCGGTCCGATGTCGCTGGCCGATCCGGAACGCATCCGCGAAGTGCTGACCGGTGCGGGCTTCTCCGACGTGACCGCGATCCCGGTCGACGCGCCGCAAACGTGGGGCCGCGACGCGACGGACGCGGCCGATTTCCTCTTCGAATGGGGCCCCGTCCAGGCGATGGTCCGCAACGCCGATCCGACCGCCGCCGAACGAGCTCGCGCCGCCCTCACGGCGGCGATGCAACAGCACCAGCAGGCCAACGGCGTCCGACTGCGCGGCACGGCATGGCAAGTCACCGCCACACGGTGAGATCCCGGCCCAACTCGACGAACGGCCTTCCTGATCACAGTTCACCGAAACCGGTTGATCACCGACTGTGCGTGCCCTAGGACTGCGTGGGGTGCCGCAGTTCTAGGGGGGGGTGTTCCTATGTTTTTGTCAAGCGGCGGCTGGGGGCGCTGCGGGCTGGGTTGTGGGGCGGGCCGGCTGGTAGCGGGTCTTGTTTCTGAGC